>NZ_JBFAOY010000020.1:60190-139748 GCF_040675505.1 Streptomyces sp. NPDC049597 | reverse complement strand
GCGGTGAAGAACCTGCGGGACTTCCAGAAGGCGTTCGATCTGGTCGGCGGCGGGATGAAGAAGCTGGACTCCCAGCACTGGAAGGGTGAGGCCGCCGACACCTTCCGGGAGAAGTTCGACACGCTGCCCACGGACTGGCTGCGTGCGGCGGATGCGATGGAGGACGCGGCCAAGGCGTTGGAGACGTACTCCAAGGCGGTCGTGAGCGCGCAGGGCAAGGCGCGTGAGGCGATCGCCCTGTACAAGGAGGGTGACAAGGACTCCAAGACGGCGGTCGACGCGTACAACAAGAAGGTCGACGCCTACAACGCGGCGCGCAACGGTGACAGTCCGCTGCCGCATCCGGGGGAGTTCTCCGACCCGGGCAAGTCGAAGCGGGCGCAGGCCCGGGAGATCCTGAACGACGCGCGCCGGGCGCGGAACGCGGCCGGGGAGAGTGCGAAGAGCGCCGTCCATGCCGCCATGGCGCACGCGCCGAAGGACAAGACCGGTCTGGGCAAGCTGCAGACCGAGCTCATGGACTACAGCCTGGGCCAGAGCATTGAGCTGGCCCACTTCGGCGGCGGCATCATCAAGGGCACCGCGGGTCTCATCAACTTCGTGCGGTCGGTCAACCCGATCGACCTCTACAACCTGACCCACCCCGCCGAGTACTACAAGGGCGTCAACACCACCCTCGCCGGCCTCGTCTCCACCGTCGCCAACCCGGACCGGGCGCTGAAGAACGCCTGGGACGCCGCCAAAGGTGACCCCGCCGAATTCCTCGGCCGCCTCGTCCCCGAAATCCTCGGCACGAAGGGCGCCGGTGTGGTCAAGGGCGTGGCCACAGCGGGCTTGCGCAGTGGCGCGAAGCACGCGGTCACTGAAGCCGCCGAGTCAGGGGCGCGCAAGGCCCTGGACGATCCCGCGCAGACCTCCCGTCCCAAGGACGCCGTCGAGAGCGACAACACGGACCCGATCGACCTCGCCACTGGTGTGATGTACCTGCCGCAGACGGACATCCGCCTGCCGGGCTCGCTGCCGCTCGCCTTCAGCCGCCGAGTGGCGTCCGACTACCGGGCCGGGCGCTGGTTCGGACCGTCCTGGGCGTCCACCGCCGACCAGCGGCTCGAGATCCACCCCGAGGGCGTCATCTTCGTCTGCGAGGACGGCCTGCTGCTGTCCTACCCGCACCCGGCCCCGGGTGTCCCGGTCGTGCCGAGCCACGGCCCGCGCTGGCCGCTCGACCGCGACATCGACGGCGACTACACGATCACGGACCCGGATGTCGGCCGCGTCTGGCACTTCACCACGCGCCACGACGACAAGGCACTCCTCGCCCAGATCGACGACCGCAACGGCAACTGGATCACGTTCGAGTACGACGAGTTTGATACGCCGACCTCGATCGTCCATCACGGTGGTTACCACCTGAAGCTGACTGCCAGCGAAGGCCGGATCACGGCCCTGCACCTGGCAGGGGCAGCCGCTGACGGCTCTGACCTGGAGATCCTGCGCTACGGCTACACCGACGGCCACCTCACCTCGGTCACCAACACGTCCGGACTGCCCCTGCAGTTCAGCTACGACGAGCGCGGGCGCGTCACCTCGTGGACGGACACCAACGGCAGCGCGTACACGTACGAGTACGACGACCAGGACCGCTGCATCGCCGAAGGCGGCTCGGCCGGCCACATGGCTCTGCGGCTCGCCTACAGCGACCCGGATCCGGAGACCGGCCTGCGCGTCACCACGGCGACCACCAGCGCAGGGGCGGTCCGCCGGTACGTCGTCAACGACGCCCACCAGGTCATTGAGGTGACTGACCCGCTCGGCGCGGTCACCCGCTACGAGCGTGACCGCTTCAACCGGCTCCTGAGCCAGACCGACCCGCTGGGCCGCACCGCCCGCTTCGCGTACGACGAATCGGGCCGCCTTACCACCATGGTGCGACCTGACGGCCGCGAAGCCACCGCGGAGTACAACCAGCTCGGGCTGCCGATCCGCGTCGTGAACCCGGACCGGACGGTTGTCCGGCAGGAGTACGACGAACGCGGCAACCGGATCAGCGTGACAAGCCCGTCCGGGACCGTCACCCGCTACACGTACAACGACGCAGGTCATGTCACCGCCGCCACGGACGGCCTGGGAAACACCACCCGCATCCGCTGCAACGCTGTTGGGCTGCCCGTCGAGGTCACCAATCCCCTCGGTGCGACCACCCGGATCGACCGGGACGCCTTCGGGCGACCGGTCACGCTCACCGATCCGCTCGGCGCGGTCACCCGTCTGGAGTGGACGCCGGAGGGCAAGCTCGCCCGCCGCATCGACGCCGACGGCAGCGAGCAGTCATGGACGTACGACGGCGAGGGCAACTGCCTCACCCACACCGACGCCATGGGCCAGGTGTCCCGCTTCGAGTACACCCACTTCGACCTCATGAGCGCCCGCACCGGCCCGGACGGCGTGCGCTACGAGTTCACCCACGACCACGAGCTGCGCCTCACCCAGGTCCTCAACCCACAAGGGCTGACGTGGGACTACGCCTACGACGCGGCCGGTCACCTCATATCCGAGACCGACTTCGACAACCGGACACTGTCGTACGAACGGGACGTGGCCGGCCGCCTGACCGCCCGCACCGACGCACTCGGCCAGACCATCCGCTACGAGCGCGACGAACTGGACCGCGTCGTCCGCAAGGACGCCGCCGGGGCCGTCACGACCTTCGCCTACGACTTCACGGACCAGCTCGCGGAAGCGGTCAACGCGGACGCCACGATCACCTACCTCCGCGACCGCTATGGTCGCCTCGTCTCCGAGACCGTCAACGGCAGCACGATGTCGTTCACGTACGACGAACTCGGCCGCCGCACCGGCCGCACGACGCCTACCGGGGCGGTCAGCACCTGGACCTACGACGCCGCGGGCCGCCGCACCTCCCTAACCACCTCCGGGCGCACGCTCACCTTCGAACACGACGCCGCAGGCCAGGAAATCGCCCGCCACATCGGCGACACCGTCACTCTGGCATCCCAGTACGACGTGATGGGCCGCCTCACCACTCAGCAGGTCATGGGCGCCGGCCGCAGTATCCAGAGGCGGGAGTACACCTACCGCGCCGACGGCAACCTCATCGGCCTCGACGACCAACTGGCGGGCGCGAAGACGTTCGACCTCGACGCGGCCGGCCGCGTCACCGCTGTGTATGCGGCGGGGTGGACCGAGCGCTACGCGTACGACGAAACAGGCAATCAGACCGATGCCTCCTGGCCAACCTCGCATCCGGGCCAGGAAGCGGTCGGCACACGCGAGTACATCGGAACAACGATCAGCCGCGCGGGAAACGTCCGCTACGAACACGATGCACTCGGCCGCATCACCCTCCGCCAGAAGACTCGTCTCTCCCGCAAGCCGGACACCTGGCGCTACGAGTGGAACGCCGAAAACCGCATGCGGTCGGTGACGACACCGGACGGCACGGTCTGGCGCTACACGTATGATCCGCTCGGCCGCCGTATCGCCAAACAGTGCCTCGCGAGCGACAACCGAACGGTTGTACAGGAAACGGCATTTACCTGGGATGGCAGTATCCTCTGTGAGCAAACGGCACAGAGTGAATCACCGCGACATGATCCAGTTGCCACTACTTGGGAGCACGACGGGCTGCGTCCCGTTACTCAGACCGAGCGCCGCCTTAAGCCGCATGCAACACAGGCCGTGATCGATCAACGGTTTTTCAGTATCATCACGGATTTGGTCGGCGCACCGAGGGAACTCGTTGACGATTCGGGAGTGCTTGCCTGGCACACACGTACTGCTCTGTGGGGTTCTACGGCTTGGAGTAGAAACAGCTCTGCCTATACGCCCCTGCGCTTTCCAGGTCAATACCTTGACCTGGAAAGCGAGCTCCACTACAACTATCACCGCTATTACGACCCGGGAACAGCTCGCTATCTCTCTCAGGATCCGCTTGGGCTGGCCGCCGGACCAAACCCGGCAGCATACGTCCACAACCCAACCCTATGGACGGACTCGCTGGGTCTAGCTCCAGATTGTCCCCCTGGTGTGCGAAACCATTACCGCGGCGAGTCGCAGAATAGCCCCGGAGGGCAACAGGGCCCTCCGGTGAGTGTAAACCAGGTGAAAATGGAACTGGGGCGGGCGGGAATGTCTGTGTCAGACTACGATATCGTACACGTACCCGAGATTCGCACGCCGGACGGAATAGCGTTTGGCAACAGTCCCCACACCGCTGACGGCTTCCCGATGAGGGGGCCTAGGGACCTGCCTTTGATCGAGATATCCGACATCGGGCTGCGCAGCCTTGAAGAAGCTGTGGCTACAATTAACCATGAGATATTCCATCACAAGCATTTCGAGATAACCAGAAACTCTTCTAATCCCTGGGGTGGATCCGAACAGGCAGCGGAAGATTATGGCCAGCGGATGCTGGATCAATTTATACGCAGAAGGGGATATTGAGATGCTGGAATTCACGCGAGAGCAGGAGCGGATCCTCGTATCGGGGCCACGCTTCGCCGAGTGCCCGAGCGAAAGGGAATGTCCAGCCTGTGGGGCGGACTCGGTCCGTGTGTATATCTATCGATTCGCTTCGACGCGCAGGACTTCGCGAATTACCTATGCCTGGTGCGCGAATTGTAGGCGATTCAAGGGCTGGACGGGTCCGGACTGGGATGGGCTGAATTTTACGGATCCGCTCGAGTCCGACCCCAACCTGCGAGATGAACTTATGAAGAGTATGCCGAAGTTTTTTCGCTACTTGGATGGCCTGTGGGAATCCGGGCAACTTCCTCAGGAGTTCACGAGTGGTAAATGATGCGGGACGCTTGCTCCCAAGATGAGGATGGGAGGAGCTTTGGTGTCTTTCCCCTATTGAGAGGGCTTTCGGGTGACCATAGCGTCTCCTATGGTCTAGCGGGGTCCGAAGCGTGGCCCCGTCAGTCGATCGGCTGGCGCACTTCCTCGCGGATCTTCAGGGTCTTCTGCGCGATGTCTTCGAGATCGACCGAGTCGGGGTCCTGCGCGTCTGACGCAGGCGTGAGGAAGGCGACGTAGGCGGCCGTGTTGTCGTCGCCCCACGCGCAGACCGGAACGGTGGACGTGCCGTCCGTGTCCTTCGACAGCATCACTGTGCACCTGAACTCGACGTCCGATCCCGGCGGGGTGAGCATCCGCGCAGGCTTCGGCTCGCTCATGCCGTCGCCCTTGCGCATGCCGTCCAGAAGACTGTCGCGAGGCTGCTCCGGATTCCGGAACTGTCCGTACATGCCCGTGAGGACGGCCCCGCTCTGCCGCGTGCTGCTGGTGCCGTTGTACGAGCCGACGACCGCCTTGATGTTGCGGGCGTCCGGGCCGGCACCGTGACCGCTCTTCTCCATGTCGGTGTTCGCCTCGGAGGAGCCGTCCTTGATCAGCTCGTACTCGCCGTCCAGGAGCGTCTGCGGCACCGTCAACCGGTGTGTGGCCATAGGGAACGGCTCCGAAGAGTCGTTCCCTCTGTAGGCCAGGAAGTAGAGGCCGAGTCCGGCCGCTATCGTCCCGAAGACGACGCTCAAGGTGAGAACGGCGGTGCTCTTGCGCCGCGGTGCCGGCGGCGGAGGCCCCCAGGTGGCCTGCCCGGGATACGGCGGGTACGCCTGCGAAGGCGCGGTGGGGTGGCCGTAGTGCGGCTGAGGAGCGGTGTGCGGGTACGGCTGTCCGTATGGCTGTGGCTGGGGCGGCTGTCCGTACGGTCCGTACGGTCCCGTCGGCTGCTGAGGCGGAGGCATGGTCATGATCGAACGCTACGCCAGACCTTCAGAACGCCTGGCATTACCGGACACGCCTCAGAGGCGGCCGAAGTGGTCGAACTCGCCGGCTTGCACGCCCCGTACGAACGCCTCCCACTTCGGACCCGTCGTCGTCACGACCCCGCCGATGCGGATCTGGCCGTCGGGCGTGTGAGCAACGGTTATGTGGGGGCTCGGCGCGCCCGTCTTGAGGGCGTGGGTGAGGGTCGCGAAGGCGGCGGGGGTGGTGTGGAGTATGGACCCGTCCGGGTCGCTGCTTTCCATGAGGCTGACCGCGTTTACCGTCCCGGACACGTGCACGCACGACTCGCCCTCACCGCAGTAAGACGACTTCTGCCAGTTGCCGACGAGCATGTTTCGATTCCTCACAGGTCCTTGGCGATGTTGTGGATGAAGTCGGCGGACTCGGTCGCGTCCAGGGCGAGGCTCTCCAGTCGGGCGAAGACCTGCCGGTACTTGTGCAACTGCGCCTCTGCGTCCAGCAGCACGGGACCGTGGGCCTGGTCCAGCTGGACCGTGTCGAGTTCGGGCACCGGGCCGTGCACGTAGTACAGCGGCTGGCCAGAGCCGGGAAACGCGCCCGCCGCGAATGGGATCACTCTGATGGTGATGTGGTCCCGCTGTCCTGTGTCCAGCAGGTGCTGGAGCTGTCGGATCGCGACGCTCCGACCGCCGAACCTCATGCGCAGGGCGGCCTCGTGAATGACGGCCTGGTAAGGGACGGCGTCCTGGCGGTCCAGCACCGCCTGGCGTTTGATGCGGAACGAGATGCGGTGTTCCACGTCCGATGGCGGTAGTGCGGGGACTACTTGGCGCATGATCTCGCGCGCGTGGTCGAGGGTTTGGAGCAGGCCCGGGATGCCCGAGGTGTGGGCGGTACGCAGGCGGCGGCCGTGGTGCTCCAGCTCGGCCAGGTCGAGCAGGCCGTTGGACAGGATCTCGCGGTACTCCTCCCACCATCCGCGCCTGCGGTCGCCGGTCATTGCCGCGAGTGCTTCGACGAGTTCGGCATCGGCGCAGTCGTAATGGCAGGCCAACGCTCGAACACGCTCGGCGCTGACGCCGTACCGACCAGCCTCGATGTTGCTGATCCTGGCCTGGTTGCCACCCAGCAGGGCGGCGGCCTGTGTCGCGGTGAGGCCGGCTCGCTCCCGCAGCTTGCGCAACTCGGTACCCAGGCGCTGGCGACGGGCGGTTGGAGTGAGGCTCGGCGTCATCGAATCTCCCCGAGTGGGTCACCCACAAGAGGGTAACTGGAATGGATTCCTTGGGATTCATGGAATGTATTCCATGCTGCGCCCTACGGTGTGTCTCAGGCCACCCGCCTGGAAGCACCCCGCTCGACGGAGCGACCTGGTCACCAGGCATCTCAGTCCAGCCAGCCAACGCGCCCTCCGTCGAGGAGACTTCCATGCCCACCGTAACCCCGCCCTGGACCTACTCCCTCCAACTCCCGCAGGATCCCCGGGCTCCCGGCATCGCCCGGCACACCCTGCGGGCCGTCCTGAACGCGCACAGCCTCGCACGGCTCGCGGAGAGCGCCGAGTTGCTCGCGTCGGAGCTCGTGACCAACGCCCTGCGGCACACCGACGGCCCGTACGGGCTGCGGTTGGGGGCCGCCGGGCAGGGGCGGGTCAGGCTCGGGGTGTGGGACACCAGCCCCGACCTCCCCGCGCCCTTCGAAGGGCTGCCGCGGCGGCCGGAGCCGGATGCCGAGGGCGGGCGGGGGCTGTGTCTCGTCGCGCACTGCGTCGACGCCTGGGGTGCGACCGCGCTGCCGCAGGGCGGGAAGCTGCTCTGGGTCGAGCTGGGCGGGGGACGGGCGTGATCGGCGGGCGCGTGCTCGCGCGACTGCTGCCGCGCAGCCCGCGCGACTTGGCGAGGACGATCTCGCGCGCGACGGGCTTACGCGTCGAGGTCCTCGGTGGCGGCCTTGTCCTGTCCCGTACGGACTGTGTGATGCGGGCCGAGGTGGTGCGGCGGCTCGCTGCCACGCTGCCCGCCGAGTGCGGCGTGCCCGTCGCGATGCCTATGGATCCGGACGACTTCGCGGTGCCCGACCTCGTCGTCCGCGGCGAGGGGGGTGAGATCGCCCTCGCGGTCGAAGTCGTGTCCCGGCAGGAGAAGGCCCGGGACGCCACCCAGAAAGCTGACTGGTACGCCGTCGCCTGCATACCGGCCTTGATGGTTGTCGACCCCCGCCACGGCACCTGGATGCTCCGTTCCCGCCCGCGCGACGGGCGTTACGGGGAGACCCGCGGCGGTCGATACGGCCAGGACATCCCCCTGCCCGCACCTCTGTCTCGCTCCCTCTCGACTTGTGGCCTGCCCCGGTACGCCCCTTGAGGGCGAGGCGTTGTCAGTGTCGAGTCGTACCGTGACGGTGTGTGGTGAATGTGTCGCAGAAAGGAGGCGGTCGTGTCCGAGGCCCACGACTATGCCTGGCAGTACGGTGGAGGCGTCGCCGAACGGGACACCGGGCCTCCCCCTGGTCCCGACCGCGCAGCCGAGGAGCCCGAGTGGCAGGGATGGAGGCCGTCCACGATGTCTGTACTGCCGCCGCTGCGTCCCCGTCCGCGCCCCGGGAATCTGCGTGAGGTCGCCCAGAAGATCGAGGCGGCGACGGGTCTGCGCGTGCAGATCGTGGGAGGAAGCCTCGTGATGTCCCCGACTCCCCGCGGCAAGCACGCGGGGGTGATCTACCGGCTGGAGGAGATGATCCGACCGGAGTTGCCGCAGTCGCTCGTGGCGGCGGAGATGGTTTCCGTCCTCATGCCCGAGGACCCGGACGATTACGTGACGCCGGATCTCACCGTCTGCCCCGCAGAGTTCCTGTCGTCCGACGACTGGCTGCTCGACCCGCGCGACGTCGAGCTCGCCGTCGAGGTCGTCTCCCAGTCCGAGAAGGCCCGGGACATCACCCAGAAAGCCGACTGGTACGCCGTCGCCGGCGTCCGTGCCCTGCTCGTCGTCGATCCGCGCCACGGCACCTGGGCCCTGCATACGAAGCCGGACGGCAGCAGCTACCAGGACACCCTGCCGGGCGCGTACGGCGAAGAGGTTCCGCTACCTGAGCCGCTCGCGCTCCGCCTGGCCACCGGTGACCTGCCCCGGTACGGGGACGGGGACAGCGCCCGGCCCGGCTGACCGCCTCCGGTCTACCACTTGTGCGCGACGTCCACGATCAGGCGGTCGTCGGAGCGGAGCACCCGGAAGGGGAGCTTGGCACGGATGCCCAGGGCGACCTGGGTCTGGCCCTCGTAGCTCGCGCCGAACCTGGTGTCCTTGAACGTCCTGTAGTCGCGGACGTTCACTTCCGGCAGTCGCTGCCCGGCCTTCCCGGCGTAGGTCGGCTTCAGCGTCGCCGGGTCGTAGCTCGGTGCGGAGACGTGGACCTGGAGGATCGCTCCACCGCTCACCGCTATCCGCTCGCCGGAGCCGTCCTGGTGGAACGTGTCGACGTAGCCCACGTGGTAGCCGGTCCCGCGCGCCGGCCCGGTGATGTCGAAGACCATGCGGTCGTAGCAGGCGTGCCGGCTGGTCCTGACGTTCTTCAGCGGACCGGACTTCGACTCCGTGGCCGACTTCGTGCCGCTGCCCCAGGCGATCGAGCACGCCGTTCCGGTGGTGGCCGGACCTGCCTTGCCGGTGGCGTCCGTCGGGCCGCTGGTTTCCGTCGGGCCGGTGGCGTCCGTCGGACCGGTCGTTCGCGGGTGGCCGGGGGTGCTCGCCGCCCCCGTCGCGGTGCGGGTCACGGTGTCGGCCCTGTCCGCCTGGTCGGTCGCGGCGCAGGCCGTGCCGACGAGCCCGGCGCCCGTCAGCGCGAGTGCGGCAGCGACCGTCGTCAACCGTCGCATGGCGTACCTCCAAGAAAGTCGAACGCGGGTGCACGAGGTACGACGGCTGGGCCGGCCAAGCCGTTGCAGCACCCCGCGCCTTTCAGCCAGTCCGCCAACCCTCCCCAGCGCAACGGGAGTTGACTAGGCTGACGGGCGTGACCGACAACGCGCACGCCCTCGACCGCATCGACACGTCCCGGCCCCACACCGCCAGGATCTGGAACTACTGGACGGGTGGCAAGGACAACTACCCCGTCGACCAGGAGGCCGGCGACCAGATCCGCAAGCTGCACCCCGGGATCGGGGAGTACGCGCTCGCCGACCGGCGGTTCCTCGGACGGGCGGTGCGGTACCTGGCCGGTGAGGCCGGGATCCGGCAGTTCCTCGACATCGGCACGGGGCTGCCCAGCGCCGACAACACCCACGAGGTGGCGCAGCGCGTCGCGCCCGAGTCGCGGATCGTGTACGTGGACAACGACCCGCTCGTCCTCGTCCACGCCCGTGCCCTGCTCACCAGCAGTCCGGAAGGCGTCACGGACTACCTCGACGCCGATCTGCGGGACACGGACACGATCCTGGAGCGCGCGGCGAAGACGCTGGACCTGAGCCGGCCCGTCGGGCTCATGCTGCTCGGCGTCGTCATCTTCGTCGAGGACGACGAGGAGTCGTACGCCCTGGTGCGCCGGCTCATGGACGCCCTGGCGCCCGGCAGTCACCTCGTTCTGTCCCACACGATCACCAGCCCCGCGATGCCGGACGTGGACGCAGCGGTCGCCTTCTGGAACGAGCACGGCACGCCCCGCCTCACGCAGCGCACCCCGGACCAGCTGGCCCGCTACTTCGAGGGGCTCGAGCTGCTGGAACCGGGGATCGTTTCCTGCAACCGCTGGCGCCCGGACAAGGGGGACCCCGCGATGCCGGACGAGGTCGCGATGTTCGCGGGCGTGGGGCGCAAGGCGTAGCGGCGCGGCGCGGGTCAGCGGGGGCTGATGAACAGGCTCTGGGCGCCGCGGCCGATGGGGCCCTTCTCGTCGTGGAGCCGGGCGTCCGCCAGGCCGATGCCCGCCTCGTCCACGCTGGTGCGCGCCTCGACGCAGACCCACTCGCCCACGGGGTGGCGGTGCAGATGGACCGTCAGGTCGGGGTTGATGAACACGTGCCGGGAGAAGTCCAGGACGTTGCTCATCCCGTTGCCCGAGTCGGCGGCGACGAGGACGCGGTCCAGGGGGCGGGTCTCCTCACCGGAGATCAGCGGTACGCGCATGCGCATCCAGCACGTCCCAGGCCCCTGGTCCAGCCAGGATCCCTCGGCGAAACGGCTCTCCATCGCCGTGTGGTAGCCGACGTCCCACGGGACGCCGAAGAAGGGCGTGGCGGCCGTGTCCTCGGGCGAGGGCAGGAGCGGGCCCTGCGCGACGGAGGGGCCCGGCTCGTCGGTGGTCCGCACGCGCAGTGCCCGCGCCAGCATCACCGGCGCGTCCGCGCCCTCGGGGGTCAGCGTGGCCTCGGCGACCTCCACGCTCCTGCCGACGCGCACGACGGAGGCGGCGACGGTCAGGGGGCGTATCGGCACCGGGCGCAGGATCTCGTACGTGACCCGGGCGAGCCTCATGTCGGCGCGCGCGCCGGGGCGTTCCTCCAGGGCGCGGCCGAGGAGCGCGGCGGGCGGGCCGGCGTGCTGGGATGCGGCGTCCCACGGGCCGCGGGTGTGTTCGGTGGGCGCGTAGCGGTCCTCGGAGAGTCGCTCGAAGAACGCCTGGAGGTCCGTCATGCGGGGCCGCCTTCCACTGACACCTCGGGGGGATGGGTGTACGGCACACGCTACCTGCCGGTAACCGGATGCTCCAGAGGCTGGTGGTACGTGAAGGGGCCCGCGTTACCCCTGCGGGTGACGCGAGCCCCTCCTGGTGGCCGCGGGCTTCAGCCGGAGACGACCATGTAGCCGAGCAGGGCGACCGCGATGCCCAGCAGCGCGATGAACGTCACCGTGGCGGCGGTGCCGCCCGCGTCGTCGCGGCGGCCCTGCCGGCGTGCGGCGACAGCCCCCCTCAGGCCCCCGTTCTGCGTGTCCTCCGTGCCCGGTGCGTCGGTCACGATCGCAGAGTTCTTCACGTGTGCTCCTGTGTTGCTGGCCCCGCCGTGGTCACCGGAGGGGATCTGACCTCAGCCTTCCTGGCTGCATTACACAGAGTAGCGGCAAGTGGTCCAGACCATCTGTGCGGGCACGTGTCCGCGCGACCGGCGCCGGCCACGCTGCCGCTGCCCCACCCGCGACCGTAAGCCCCCCGCCCGGGGGCGACGCTCTTTCACGCCAAGCAGCCTGTTACGGAGCGGAGTTGGGTCGGGTGACTCGCGTGAGCGCCGGCGCGTGCGCCGGTGTCCGGCGCCGCGCCGATGCGGTCCGGCCACGGTGAGTCGTCCACCCCCGGAACGGCGCACCCGCCACCTACACTGACTCCGGGTGTACTGCCACGGAGTGAAAGGTGATTGACGGTGCGTAAGGCGTGGCTGATCGCGGGCGCGTCCGTGGGGCTGTGTCTGAGCTTCGTCGCGCTGCTTGTCGTCGGCACCTACTCGGCCGCCGCCGGCCTGTTCGGCGGGGGCGTCAAGGGCGGCGCCGTCGCCCTGGCGAAGGGGGCAGTGCCCGCGCGCTACCAGCCGCTGGTGCAGAAGTGGGGAAACCTGTGCCCCGCCATCAACCCGGCCCTGCTCGCCGCCCAGCTCTACCAGGAGAGCGGCTGGAACCCGAAGGCGCAGAGCCCGGCCGCCGCGCAGGGCATCGCTCAGTTCATCCCGGGGACGTGGGCCACGCACGGGATAGACGGAGACAAGGACGGCGACCGCGACGTGTGGGACCCGGCCGACGCGATTCCGTCCGCCGCTTCGTACGACTGCGAACTGGCCGGATATGTTCGCAAGGCGCCCGGTGATCCGACCGACAACATGCTGGCCGCCTACAACGCCGGTGCGTACGCGGTCATCAAGTACGGCGGCGTCCCCCCGTACCGCGAGACGCAGAACTACGTGAAGGTCATCCGGAGTCTGGAGAAGAGCTTCGCGCGGCCCGTCGGCAGGGTCGAGCCGTCGCGCCAGGCCGCCGGGGCCATCTACTTCGCGCAGCAGAAGCTCGGCACCAAGTACCTGTGGGGCGGCAACGGCACGCCCGAGCAGGGCGGCCGTTTCGACTGCTCGGGCCTCACCCAGGCCGCGTACCGCACGGTGGGCATCGAACTGCCGCGCGTGGCCAACGACCAGTACAACGCCGGTCCGCACCCCTCGCGCGAGGAACTGCTGCCAGGGGACCTGGTCTTCTTCTCGGACGACCTGACCAACTCCCGCGCGATCCGGCACGTCGGCATCTACGTCGGCGGGGGGTACATGATCAACGCTCCGTACACCGGCGCGGTGATCCGGTTCGACAAGATCGACACGCCGGACTACTTCGGCGCGACCCGCGTCACGAAGGAGGGTGCGGCGGCCCTGCCGACCGACCTGCCTGCAGCGTGAGACAGCTGCCCGGTGGCTGGAATGCGACTGCTGGGCCCGGGCTCTGAGCTGCGACGACGTGTCACTCTTCGATAACGTCATGGTGATCGTTCGGTGGAGAGTGGAACGACACCGGGGAGCATGTCGTTCCCTTGACAGGGACGGCCGCACTGACCATGCAGCACACCGGACTCACCACGGGGGTCGGCAGAGCGGCGCACAGGCACGTGCGCCGGTGGCACAAGGCAAGGGGCCGCGGCAGATGTCTGGACTCGCAATCGGGTTCCCCCTGACAGCGACGAGAAGCGGGACGAACCCCGATGTGGGCCTGCTCTACGACATCAACGGCATGGCCAAGGACGCACCGGGCTGGTTCGACCGGACCATGGAGTTCGTCGGCGAGTACGGCATCATGCTCGGCCTGGTGCTGGTCACCCTCTGGTGCTGGTGGAGCGTCCGCAGGCGCGGCACCGTCGAGGACTCCGTCGCCGCCGTCGCCGGCCTGGTCTGGACGCCGCTCGCGGCCGGGATCGCCCTGCTGGTCAACATCCCCATCCGCGGATTCGTCGAACGGCCCCGGCCGTTCGTCGACCACGAGGGCCTGGAGGTCCTCGTCGCGGGCAAGACCGACTTCTCCTTCGTCAGCGACCACGCCACGCTGGCGATGGCGTTCGGCGCCGGACTCTTCATCGCCCACCGCAGGTTCGGTCTCGCCGCGCTCGCCCTCGCCGCGGCCGAGGGCTTCTGCCGCGTCTACATGGGCGTGCACTACCCGACCGACGTCATCGGCGGCTTCGCGCTCGGCACCGCCGTGACCCTGCTGCTCGCCCCGCTCGCCCTGGCGCTGCTCACCCCGCTGGTCTCCGCGGTCGCCGGTTCGCGCCGCCTGTCCCGGCTCGTGCGCTCCCGGCGCGCCCCCGGCACCGCGCTGGTCACGGAGCCGCTGGACATCCCGGAGGCGCGTACGGAGGAGGCGGGAGCGGGCGAGAACGGCCTGGCGGCATAGGGGTCTTCGGCGGCAGGCGGCCTCACAGGCCCTGCGGCTGGGCGAAGAGGCGACCCGGGTCGTACTGCCGCTTCAGGCGCGTGAGCCGGTCCGCCGCGGGGCCGTAGTAGGCCCGGCGCCAGTCGCGCAGGTTCGGGTCCGGATAGTTCTGGTACGCCGCGCCCGAGGCGTACCGCCGCATCGACGCGTGGGCGTTCCTCAGCCAGGACTGCTGGGCCGAGCCGGACGTGCCCGGCCGCCAGGCGGCGATGTACTGGGCCAGCATCCGCGAACGCCGGTGCACGAACGAGGTCGCCAGCGGGTCCACCCTGTTGACCGCGCCGCCGAGCGCGGTCAGCGCGATCGAGCCGCCGCCGCCCCGGGCCGCCGGGATGCGGGTGAACGCCTCGGCCGCCGCGAGCAGCGCCTGCACCCCGGCCGGCGTCAGGTCGCGGTCGAAGAAGTCGGACGCCGCCGTGTACGTCTCGCGCGGCAGCGCACCCTGCTTGGAGCGGCCCGGCGTGGTGCCGGGCAGGCGGCACTGGTCGTCCGTGAGGGAGAGGCAGCCCGCGTACGCGAGCATCGCGTCCAGATAGCTGCGCGGTCGCAGCGCCACCGAGGACGCGGGCGAGCCCGCGGCGTCGGCCAGCCGGTCGAGGGCATCGCGCAGGTCGCTCTCGCGGCCGAGCGTGAAGGCCGCGACGGAGAGCGTCGGACGTACGCCGCCGGGGCCCGCGGCCAGGTGCAGCGACGACCAGATCTCGTCCGGCTGGGCCGGCCCCCAGCGCTGCCAGGCGGTGATGACGGCCGCGGCCCTGGACCAGGGCCAGGTCAGGTAGGCGGTGACGGTCCGCGGCGCCGGGTGCGTACGGAACCGGAAGCCGGTCACCACGCCGAAGTTGCCGTTCCCGCCGCCGCGCAGCGCCCAGAAGAGCTCCTTGTTCTCCGTGGCGCTCGCGGTCAGCGTCCTGCCGTCGGCGGTGACGAGCGTCGCCTCGGTCAGGCTGTCGCAGGTCAGGCCGTAGGCGCGCGAGGTGACACCGTGTCCGCCGCCGAGTGTGAGGCCGGAGATGCCGACCGTGGGGCAGGAGCCCGCGGGGATCGTACGGCCGCGGCGGGCAAGGACCTTGTAGACGTCGACGAGTTTGGCGCCCGCGCCGATGACGCCGTCGGCGCCGATGCGGTCCAGTGACGACACGTCGACGACGAGCCTGCCGTTGCCGGACGACCAACCGCCGTAGGAGTGGCCGCCGTTGCGGATGGACACCGGGACGCCGTGCGCCTTCGCGTACGCCAGGCACTCCTTGACGTCGTCCTCACCCGCGACGTACGCGACCGCGGCCGGCTTCTGACCGTCGAAGCGGGTGTTGTACAGCTGCCGGGCGCTCGCGTAGTCGGCGTCCCCCGGCCGGATCAGCTTCCCGTCGAGACCGCGGGCCAGCGCGCTCCAGTCGGCGGCGCGGGCCGGCGTCCGCGCGGCCGTCGGCGTGCCGGCGGCCGGGGCGGTGGTCACGCTCGCCTCGGCGGCACCGCCGTTTCTGCGGGTGCAGGCAGCGGTGGTCACAGCGGTGGTGACAGCGACAACGGTGGTGAGCAGCGCACGACGGTCCATGGGGCCTCCTGGGAGAGGAGACGGTACGGGGCCGGGGCGGGTTCCGCGAGTCTGCAGGCGCCGGGCCGTGTCAGGAGGCGACGGCGTGTGCACGGGCGTCCGTGCGCGCCCGGTCGCGGGACCGTCGGGCGGGCCCCGACCAGCCGCAGCTGCAACGGGCGACGGCGAAGGAACCACGCTCGACGGTCGTGGTCAGGTGCGCCGGATTACCGACGGGCAGATCCTGCTGGTGCACCCGTCAACCGTACTGCGCCCGAGCGTGTCGCGACGCCCGGGGCCCGGCGTGACGAGGTGACCGGGCCGTCGTTATGCGAGGCGGGTGCCCACGGGCCCCTCGGGCCGAGGGGCACGGGCGCGATCCGTCCAAGCAGCGGTCCGGCGTTGGGGGTTGGCAGGCGATGGTGGTGCAGCAGCACAGGCGCAGGGGCGGCGCGATCGCCGTCGCGGCGACCGTGGTGGGGGTGATGGCCGCCACCGGGTGCTCCGGCGCGGGTGCCGCCGAGGACGGCAAGGTCCGGGGCTCGGCGGAGGAGGTCCGCAGGGCGGCGGACGTGCTGGCGGGGGCGAAGAGCTCCAGGGCCCGCACCTCGATGGAGATGGCGGCCGGCGGGACCCGGGTCACCATCCGCGGCGAGGGCGGTTACGACTTCGCCCGGCGCATGGGCCGGCTCACCGTCGTCCTCCCGCCCGACCCCGCCGGTGAGACCGGGCACGAGCCGATCACGGAGTTGTTCACGCCGGGCGCGCTGTACATGAAGAACCGGGGCGCCGGTGTGCCCGCGGACAAGTGGGTACGGGTCGACACGACCACGCTGGAGGACGGGAACCTCGTCACCGGCGGCGCGACCGACCCGCTGGCTGCCGCCGAGCTGCTGCGCGGCATCGAGCGGGTGACGTACCTGGGGGAGACGGAGATGGCCGGCCGGAAGGTGCGGCACTTCCGGGGGACGACGGACATCGGCAGGGCGGCGTCGGCGGCACAGCCGCACGCGCGGGCGTCGCTGGAGGCGGCGGCGAAAGGGTTCACCAAGGACGTGGTCCCCTTCGACGCGTACCTCGACGATGCGGGCCGGCTGCTCAAGGTCCGGCATCGTTTCACCTTCGCGAACGAGGGCCGGACGGTGGCGGTCACGTCGACGACCGTGCTGTTCGACTTCGGGACGCCGGTGGACGTACGGCTTCCGGCCGCGAAGGACATCTACTCCGGGAAGATCAGGGCCTGAGCCGCGCCGATGCGGGCCGCCACGGCGTGCGGGGCACCCCGGTGCGCGGGGCGCGCCCGGCGTGCGGGGGCGGGTGCGAGGGGCCCGGGAAGGCCAGGTTCCAAATGGTCCGGACGTGCCATGCGCGGTGCGTGTCACGCTCCCTACGCTAGGGAACCGACATCGGCCGGAAGAGGTGATTGCGCGTGGCTCCGCCCAGTACGACGACGGTCCAGCAGGACCACGTGGCCGTCGCCCTCGCCGAGATCGAACTGTACGGCGAGCTGATGATCGCCGCGGCCGCCGCCGACGAGGAGCGGCTCAGTGCCGACCGCATCGACGAGGTGCTGATGGTCGCGGCGGAGAGGCCGGCGGGGGCGCTCGGCGGGTGATGATCGCCACTCGCCGTTGACCGGGAGCGTATGGATCAAGCCAGTCGCGGCGCCCCGCGCCGCGCGGGCGACAACGGGGCGGGGCGGGCGAAACGGTCGAAACGGCCTGGTCAGGTGCGCAGCAGGCGAGCGATCGCCTTCGTCGCCTCCTCCACCTTGGCGTCCACCTCGGCGCCGCCCTTGACGGCCGCGTCCGCGACACAGTGCCGCAGGTGCTCCTCCAGGAGCTGGAGCGCGAAGGACTGGAGTGCCTTGGTCGAGGCCGAGACCTGGGTGAGTATGTCGATGCAGTAGACGTCCTCGTCGACCATCCGCTGCAGGCCCCGGATCTGCCCCTCGATGCGGCGCAGCCGCTTGAGGTGCTCGTTCTTCTGCTTGTGGTAGCCGTGGACGCCCTTGTCGTGGTCGGTGGCGGGGTCCGTGACCGGGGGGCCGGCCGCCTCGGTGGTCGTCATCGCGTCCTCCCGTTGTCCATAAAGGGGTGGCATACCCCTCGTGGGTATATGGTAACGAATCGTACGGAAACCCGTGGGGGTCTGTGCCGATCGCGGTGGTTCATGGGCGACACTGGGACCTTGCCGGTTAGCCGTGGCCGGATGATGCGCCTAGCATCAGCCTGACCGAATCCAAAGCACCCCGAGGACCCCACGTGCGTTTTCGTCTGACCCCCAGGGAGACGAGCTTCTACGACATGTTCGCCGCATCCGCGGACAACATCGTGACCGGCTCGAAGCTCCTGATGGAACTGCTCGGTGCGGATTCCTCCGCGCGGGCCGAGATCGCGGAACGGATGCGGGCAGCCGAGCACGCCGGGGACGACGCCACCCATGCGATCTTCCACCAGCTGAACTCCTCGTTCATCACGCCGTTCGACCGCGAGGACATCTACTCGCTCGCGTCGTCGCTCGACGACATCATGGACTTCATGGAGGAGGCCGTCGACCTCGTCGTCCTCTACAACATCGAAGAACTCCCCAAGGGTGTCGAGCAGCAGATCGAGGTCCTGGCGCGGGCGGCGGAGCTGACCGCCGAGGCCATGCCGCACCTGCGCACCATGGACAATCTCACCGAGTACTGGATCGAGGTCAACCGGCTGGAGAACCAGGCGGACCAGATCCACCGCAAGCTGCTGGCCCACCTCTTCAACGGCAAGTACGACGCCATCGAGGTGCTCAAGCTCAAGCAGATCGTGGACGTGCTGGAAGAGGCCGCCGACGCGTTCGAGCACGTCGCGAACACGGTGGAGACCATCGCGGTCAAGGAGTCCTGAGCTTCGTGGACACCTTTGCCCTGATCGTGACCATTGGTGTCGCGCTCGGATTCACGTACACCAACGGCTTCCACGACTCCGCGAACGCGATCGCGACCTCCGTCTCCACGCGTGCCCTGACACCGCGCGTGGCGCTGGCGATGGCCGCGGTGATGAACCTCGCGGGCGCGTTCCTCGGACAGGGCGTCGCCAAGACGGTCAGCGAGGGGCTCATCGAGACCCCGCACGGCGACCGCGGCATGGGCATCCTGTTCGCCGCCCTCGTCGGGGCGATCGTGTGGAACCTGGTCACCTGGTACTTCGGGCTGCCGTCCTCCTCGTCGCACGCGCTGTTCGGCGGGATGGTCGGCGCGGCGCTCGCGGGTGGGACGGACGTCATCTGGAACGGGGTGGTCGAGAAGATCGTCATCCCGATGTTCGTGTCGCCGTTCGTCGGCATGATCGCCGGCTATCTGGTGATGGTCGTGATCCTGTGGATGTTCCGGAAGGCCAATCCGCACAAGGCGAAGCACGGTTTCCGTATCGCGCAGACGGTGTCGGCGGCCGGTATGGCCCTCGGTCACGGTCTGCAGGACGCCCAGAAGACCATGGGCATCGTGGTGATGGCCCTGGTCATCGCCGATGTGGAGACCGCGGGCGACCCGATCCCGCTGTGGGTGAAGATCGCCTGCGCGCTGATGCTGTCGCTGGGCACGTACGCGGGCGGCTGGCGCATCATGCGGACGCTGGGCCGCAAGATCATCGAGCTGGACCCGCCGCAGGGGTTCGCGGCGGAGACGACGGGGGCGTCGATCATGTTCGGCTCGGCGTTCCTGTTCCACGCGCCGATCTCGACGACGCACGTGATCACCTCGGCGATCATGGGTGTCGGGGCGACGAAGCGGGTGAACGCGGTGCGGTGGGGGGTCGCGAAGAACATCGTGCTGGGGTGGTTCATCACGATGCCGGCTGCGGCGGTGGTCGCTGCGCTGAGCTATGGCGTGGTGTATCTGATCTTCGGCTGACGCCGGGGGTGTGTCGGGGCCCTGCCGCGCTTCGGGGTGGCGGGGCCTTTGCGTTTCCCCCACCCCGCCCCTTCCCGAACTGGGGCTCCGCCCCAGCCCCCCCCGGCCCTGCGCCCTGCGGGCGCGGGGCTTTCGGGGTTTCGCCCGGGGCCGTGGCTGTGCGCGCTGACGGGCGCGGGGCTCTTTTGGGGCTTCGGCCCGGACCCCCGGCCGTGCGTCCTGACGGGCGCGGGCGTTTCGGGGCGTCGCCCCGGGGCCGTGGCTCTGCGCCCTCACGGGCGCGGGCGGTCTCGTGGCTTCGCCCCAAAGCCCGAGCGTGCGCCCTGCGGGCGCGGGCGTCTGGGGCTTCGCCCCAGGTGGCCTGGGCACCTGACGGGCGCGGGCATTTCGGGGCTTCGGCCCGGACCCCCGACCGTGCGTCCTGACGGGTGCGGGCGTGGCGCTTCGCGCCGGGCCCGGCACGCCTGGGGGATGCGACTCCTCGTGTCCCGTGCGTGCGCCGGCCGGTCCCGGAGGGTGTCACTCCGGGCTCTGCACTCTGCCCCGGCTCCCAGCCGGTTCAGGCAGCCCCGAGCTCCGCGGCTTCGCCGCGAAGGCTCTGCGCCCGGCGGGCGCCGGCTACGGCACGTGCCCCGAGGCCGGGCCCCCCGGGACGTGCGGGGGCCCGCCCCCTGGGAGAGGGGGCGGGCCCGTCGTCTTGTGGGTGGCACCGCCATGCAGCACCCCAAGACGTCTTATCCGAAGCGACCCGAGATGTAGTCCTCGGTCGCCTGGACGGACGGGTTGGCGAAGATCCGCTCCGTGTCGTCGATCTCGATGAGCTTGCCGGGCTGACCGACCGCCGCCAGGTTGAAGAACGCCGTGCGGTCCGAGACGCGCGCCGCCTGCTGCATGTTGTGCGTCACGATGACGATCGTGAAGCGCTCCTTCAGCTCACCGATCAGGTCCTCGATCGCGAGCGTCGAGATCGGGTCGAGCGCCGAGCAGGGCTCGTCCATCAGCAGCACGTCGGGCTCGACCGCGATCGCGCGGGCGATGCACAGACGCTGCTGCTGACCGCCGGACAGACCCGAGCCCGGCTTGTTGAGGCGGTCCTTGACCTCGTTCCAGAGGTTCGCGCCCTTGAGGGACTTCTCGACGATGTCGCTCAGCTCGGACTTCTTGTAGTTCCCGTTCAGCCGCAGACCCGCCGCGACGTTGTCGAAGATCGACATAGTCGGGAACGGGTTCGGCCGCTGGAAGACCATGCCGACCGTGCGGCGCACCGCGACCGGGTCGACACCCGAGCCGTAGAGGTTCTCGTCGTCCAGCATCACCTTGCCCTCGACGCGGCCACCGGGGGTGACCTCGTGCATGCGGTTCAGGGTGCGCAGGAACGTGGACTTGCCGCAGCCGGACGGGCCGATGAAGGCCGTCACGGAGCGGGGCTCCACCGTCATCGAGATGTCCTCGATCGCCTTGTGGGAGCCGTAGTAGGCGGTCAGGCCGCTGACGTCGATTCGCTTGGCCATGGGGATCACTTCACTTCCGGTGGCCTCAGCGGCCGGTCTTCGGGGCCTTCCAGCGGGCGATGCCGCGGGCGACCAGGTTGAGGAGCATGACGAAGGCGATCAGCACCAGCGCGGCGCCCCAGGCGCGCGCGATCGAGGCGTCCGTGCCGACCGCGTACTGCTCGTACACGTACAGCGGCAGGGAGGACTGGGCGCCTTCGAAGGGGTTCGGGTTGATCAGCTTCGTACCGAACACGAGCAGCAGCACGGGGGCGGTCTCACCCGTGACGCGCGCGACGGAGAGCATCACGCCGGTCGTGATGCCGCCGATCGCGGTGGGCAGGACCACCTTCAGGATGGTCCGCCACTTGGGCACGCCGAGAGCGAGCGAGGCTTCGCGCAGCTCGTTCGGGACCAGCTTCAGCATCTCCTCGGTGGAACGGACGACCACCGGCATCATCAGGATCGCGAGCGCGATGGCGCCGGCGAAGCCGGAGGGGCCGAAGCCGAGCATCAGGTTCCACGTGGCCAGGACGAACAGGCCCGCGACGATCGACGGGATGCCGGTCATGACGTCGACGAAGAACGTGACGGCCTTCGCCAGCTTCCCGCGTCCGTACTCGACCAGGTAGATCGCGGTGAGCATGCCGATCGGGGCGGCGATCACCGTGGCGATCAGGACCTGCTCGACGGTGCCGAGCAGCGCGTGGTAGATACCGCCGCCGGGCTGCGCGTCCAGCACGCCGTTCATCGAGTGGCTGAGGAAGTAGCCGTCGACGACCTCGAGGCCCTTGCTGACGGTCACCCAGGCGAGGGAGAGCAGCGGCACGACCGCCAGGACGAAGCACACCCAGACGACGCTGGTGGCGACGCGGTCCTTGGCCTGGCGGATGTTCTCCACCTTGCTCGTGATGACGAAGGTCGCGGCGACGAAGATCAGCGCGGCGATCAGGCCCCACTGGACGCGGCTGTGCCAGCCGGCGCCCAGGCCGATCGCGCAGCCCGCGGCGATCGAGCCGACCGCGATGGCCGCCGGCGCCCATCGCGGCATGCGCGCGTGGGACAGGGGGGCGGGGCGTACGGCGGCGGGCACCACACGCGTGTCCTCAATGACCTTGCTCATGCGTTGGCCCCCGAGTACTCCTTGCGGCGGGCGATGATCGCGCGGGCCGCTCCGTTGACCAGCAGGGTGATGACGAAGAGGACGAGGCCGGAGGCGATCAGCGCGTCACGGCCGAACTCGTCTGCCTCGTTGAACTTCGCGGCGATGTTCTGCGCGAACGTGCCGCCGCCCGGGTCCAGCAGGTGCCCGGAGATGAGGAAGCTCGGGGACAGGACGACCGCGACGGCCATCGTCTCGCCGAGCGCGCGGCCGAGGCCCAGCATGGAGGCGCTGATGATGCCGGAGCGGCCGAAGGGCAGCACCGACATGCGGATGACCTCCCAGCGGGTGGCGCCGAGGGCGAGAGCGGCCTCCTCGTGCATCCGCGGCACCTGGAGGAAGACCTCACGGGTGACGTTGGTGATGATCGGAAGGATCATGATCGCCAGCAGGATGCCCACCGTGAACAGGTTGCGGGCGACACCCTCGCTGGTCTTGTCGAAGATGTAGGTCCAGCCGAGGTACTCGTCGAGCCAGCTGTTCAGGCCGTCGAGGTAGGGGACCAGGAAGATGGCGCCCCACAGGCCGTAGATGATGCTGGGGACGGCGGCGAGCAGGTCGACGACGTACGCCAGCGGGGCGGCGACCTTGCGCGGCGCGTAGTGCGAGATGAACAGCGCGATGCCGATCGCGACCGGCACGGCGATGACCATGGCGATGACCGAGCTCACGACCGTGCCGAAGGCCAGTACGGCGATGCCGAAGACCGGCGGGTCGCCGGCCGGGTTCCACTCGGAGGCGGTGAGGAAGTTCGCGTCGTCCTTCGAGATGGCGATGCCGGCGCGGTACGCGAGGAATCCCGCGATCGCGGCCATGATCACCAGAAGGAAGATGCCCGCACCCCGGGACATGCCCAGGAAGACGCGGTCGCCGGGGCGGAGCTTCGCTCGGCTGCCGCCCTCGGACGGCGGCGCGCCGAGCGGTGGGTTCGTGGTGGTGGTTGCTGTATCCATCAGGGTCTCCGGTCTGCGGAGCCGATCGGCTCCAGGCGGCGGTGCACCGGATGCCGGGGCCGGCCCGCGGTGGCGGACCGGCCCCGGCCGGACGTCAGGCCAGGGTGGGGACGATCTCGCGGACCTTGGCCGCGATCTCGGCGGGCAGCGGCGCGTAGCCGGCCTCGGCGAGGACCTTCTGGCCCTCGTCGCTGACGGTGTAGTTGAGGAACGCCTTCAGGGTCGGCAGCGTCTCCGCCTTGTTGCCCTTGTCGCAGGCGATCTCGTACGTCACGAGGATGATCGGGTACGCGCCCTCGGCCTTGGTCTTGTAGTCGAGGGACAGGGCCAGGTCGCTGCCGGTTCCCTTGATCTTGGCGGCGGCGATGGCCTTGGAGGCGTTCTCCGTCGTGGCCTCGACGGGGGCCGCGGCACCGGTGTTCAGCTTGACGGTGTCGATGGACTGCGCGGTCGCGTACGACAGCTCGAAGTAGCCGATGGAGCCCTGGGTCTGCTTGACCTGGGCGGCGACGCCGGAGGAGCCGTTGGCGGCCTGGCCACCGGGGGCCAGCCACGACTTCGACTTCGGGTCGTGCTTCCAGTCGGCCGGGGCGGCCTCACTGAGGTACTTGTGCAGGTTCTGCGTCGTACCGGACTCGTCCGAGCGGTGGAAGGCCTGGATCTCGGTGTCCGGCAGCTTCACGCCGGGGTTGAGGTCGGCGATGGCCTTGTCGTTCCACTTCTTGATCTTCGAGTCGAAGATCTTCGCCAGGGTGGAGGAGTCCAGGACCAGGTTGTCCACGCCGTCCAGGTTGTAGCCGATCGCGACGGGGCCGCCGACCATCGGCAGGTTGATGCCCTGGCCGCCCTTGCAGATCTTCTTGGACTCCTCGACCTCCTCCGGCTTCAGCGCGGAGTCGGAGCCGGCGAAGGCGACCTGGCCCTGGTTGAACTTGGTGATGCCGCCGCCGGAGCCGATGGCCTGGTAGTTGATCTCGACGCCGGAGCAGGCGGCCTGGAAGTTCTTGACCCACAGGTCCATGGCGTTCTTCTGCGCGGTCGAGCCCGCCGCGAGGAGCTGGCCCTTGGCGTCGTCGCACTTGATGTTCGACGCGGCGCCGGTCTTCTCGCCGGAGCCGCCGGCAGCGGTGTTGTCGTCCGAACCGCACGCCGTGAGGACCAGGGCGCCGGACAGGGCGAGGGCACCGAGCGCGGTGGCGCGAAGCCCGTTCTTGCGCTGAAGCTTCACTTTCGGGAGTTCCTTCCAGTTGCCGCGATCGCGTGCGGCGTGCGTCGGGGGTGGGGGGACCGGCGCTGTACCGGTCACCGCGTACGGCCGAAATTAGGCAGATCAGGTGAAGTGACCAACGGGAGAGAGTGAACGCAAGGTGAACCGTGTCCGGCGGCCCGGTGCCGCTGCCGGGATTGGCCTGATCGAGGGCGTGGGCCCTTCGGCACGGCGCGGGATCAGGCGGTGTGCAGCGCCTGGAGGAGGGCGTCGACCAGCGTGCGGTCGCGGGGCTGCGTGAGGCGCTCGCGCGCGGCGGCGGGCGGCAGCCAGACGATGCGGTCGACCTCGCGGCTGGCGGCGAAGGACCCCGAGCGGGCCTCGGCGGCCCAGTACGTGACGTGCTTGGGGCGCCCGCCCGCGATGTAGCGGACGGAGGGCAGCCGGGCCCCCGGGACGCACCGGTGGCCGGTCTCCTCCAGGACCTCGCGCAGGGCGGCGCCGAGGGCGTCCTCGCCGCGCTTGAGCTTGCCCTTCGGGTGCGACCAGTCGTCGTACTCGGGCCGGTGGACGAGGCAGATCTCGATGCCGTCCGGTCCCTGCGGCGACCGGCGCCAGAGCACGACGCCTGCGGCCAGCACCGTGCCGTCGTTCATGGCGCGGCGACCGTCACCGTGGTGTGCCGCCACTCCTGCTGGAAGGCGAACCTGGCGGCCTCGACCTCGTGCCGCTGGTCGGCGTGGAGCACACCGAGGGCGTACGCGGTGGCCGGTGCGATCCGGGGCGTACGGGCGGCAGCCGCGGCCGCCTCGGACGCCTCGGCGGCGTCGCGGTGGTGGTCCAGCACCAGCCCGGCGTGGCACAGGACCGGGGCGGCGGCGGGGTGCAGTACCTCCTGGGCGTAGCGGTGCAGCCGCACCAGCCTGCGGACCTCGTGCCAGGGGGCGTCCTGCTCCTCGCCGGCAGTGGCGGCCGCGAGGCCGTTGACCAGGGCGTCCGCGTTGTACGGGTGGGCCGCGCGGCCCAGGGGGAGCTGGGCGACGGCGTCCAGCAGGCGACGCTCCGCGACCTCGGCGAGCAGGCCGAGCGTCTCGGCGGCCGGGCCGGCGGCTGCGGGGGCCAGCGGGAGGTCGGAGGCCAGTAAGGCGACGGCGTCGGCGACGGCGTGGAACCGGGAGGAGCCGAGGGCCTGCAGCGCGGCGGAGTGCGCCCTCGTCCGGGCGAGGGTGAGCTGCCGCTCCAGCAGGGCGCCGGCCCGCGCGGCCCCGACGTTGAGCACGCCACCGCGCGGGGCCTGGGCCCCGCCGCGCGCCGGGCCGCCGGGGCTTCCGCCGGCCCGGGCAGCCTCACCTGCGCCGAAGGCGTCGTCCGGGGACCCCCCGCCGCCCACGGCGCTCGACCCCGGGCTCCCCGCCTCGTTCACGCTGTGCCCGGCGGCATCGCCCGTGCTCGGCGCGGTCGTCGACGAGCAGGGCCCGGTGCCCGTGGCGCCCGGTCCGGACCCCGTGGTGCACCGGCCGCCCGGGACGGCGTAGCGCGGGAAGAGCTCCGTCCGCGCCGGCGGGAGCGGGGACGTGCCCGACAGGCGGGACAGGGCGTCCAGCAGGCGGGACAGGCGGGCGGTGCAGGCGTGTTCCAGCGCCAGCGTCGAGGAGAGCCAGCCCAGCTCCGTACGCAGGCTGTCCGCCCACGCCGAATCCAGCAGCGGACGGAAGGTGTACAGCGTCCCGCTGATCCGGCGCGACGCCGCCCGCAGGGCGCGCGCCGCCTCCGAGGCGCCCGCCGTGTCCGCACCGCTCTCGCCGTGCAGCCGCAGGCTGCGCAGGAAGTCCCCCGCCTGCGCGTGGAGGTAGTGGGCCACCGCCTCGCCCGCCGTGGCGGTGTCGCGGGATAGTTCAGGGCTGTGCACGCCGGCGCCTCCGGGCGTCTATGAGCATCTCCTGTACGTGCCGCAGCGGCTGACCGTCGGAGTCCGTGGCGTGCCGGGTCCACGCGCCGTCCGGGCCGAGGTGCCAGGACGACGTGGTGTCGGACATGCCCGTCTCCAGCAGCCGGGTCAGGGCCGCGCGGTGGGCCGGGTCGGTGACCCGTACCAGTGCCTCGATACGGCGATCGAGGTTGCGGTGCATCATGTCGGCGCTTCCGAACCACACCTCCGGCTCGCCCCCGTTGCCGAAGGCGAAGATGCGGGAGTGCTCCAGGAAGCGGCCGAGTATCGAGCGCACCCGGATGTTCTCCGAGAGGCCGGCCACGCCGGGGCGGATCGCGCAGATGCCGCGTACCCAGATGTCGACCGGGACACCCGCCGTCGCCGCCCGGTAGCAGGCGTCGATGATCGCCTCGTCCACCATGGAGTTGACCTTGATGCGGACGTAGGCGGGGCGTCCGGCGCGGTGGTGGGTGATCTCCTTGTTGATCCGCGAGATCAGCCCGTCCCGCAGCGACTTGGGCGCGACCAGCAGCCTGCGGTAGGTCTCGCGGCGCGAGTAGCCGGAGAGCCGGTTGAAGAGGTCGGAGAGGTCCGCGCCGACCTGCGGGTCCGCCGTCAGCAGCCCCAGGTCCTCGTAGAGCCGGGCGGTCTTGGGGTGGTAGTTGCCGGTGCCGACGTGCGAGTAGCGCCGCAGCGTCTCGCCCTCCTGGCGTACGACGAGCGACAGCTTGCAGTGCGTCTTGAGGCCCACGAGCCCGTAGACCACATGGCAGCCGGCCTCCTCCAGCTTGCGCGCCCACTTGATGTTGGCCTGCTCGTCGAAGCGGGCCTTGATCTCGACGAGGACGAGGACCTGCTTGCCGGACTCGGCGGCGTCGATGAGCGCGTCGACGATCGGCGAGTCGCCGGAGGTGCGGTACAGCGTCTGCTTGATGGCGAGGACGTCGGGGTCGGCAGCTGCCTGCTCCAGGAAGGCCTGGACGGAGGTGGAGAACGAGTCGTACGGGTGGTGCAGCAGCACGTCCCGTTCGCGCAGGGCCATGAAGATGTCGGGCGCGGACGCGGACTCGACCTCGGCCAGGTCCCGGTGCGTGCCCGCGACGAACTTCGGGAACTTCAGCTCGGGCCTGTCCAGCGCCGAGATCCCGAACAGGCCGGTGAGGTCCAGCGGCCCGGGCAGCGGGTACACCTCGGCGTCGGACACCTTCAGCTCGCGCACCAGCAGGTCGAGCACGTACGGGTCGATGGACTCCTCGACCTCCAGGCGGACCGGCGGGCCGAAGCGGCGCCGCATGAGCTCCTTCTCCAGGGCCTGGAGCAGGTTCTCGGCGTCGTCCTCCTCGACTTCCAGGTCCTCGTTCCGGGTCACCCGGAACATGTGGTGGGCGAGGACCTCCATGCCGGGGAACAGCTCTTCGAGGTGCGCCGCGATGACGTCCTCCAGCGGCACGTACCGCTGCGGGCTGGCCTCCAGGAAGCGGGAGAGCAGCGGCGGCACCTTGACACGGGCGAAGTGGCGGTGGCCGCTGACCGGGTTGCGCACGACGACGGCGAGGTTCAGCGACAGTCCCGAGATGTACGGGAACGGGTGCGCGGGGTCCACGGCCAGCGGCGTGAGGACCGGGAAGATCTGCTGCCGGAACAGGGTGAAGAGGCGGGCCTGCTCCTTCTCGGTGAGCTCGGGCCAGCGGATGAGGTGGATGCCCTCGTCGGCGAGCGCGGGGGCCACGTCCTGCTGGAAGCAGGCGGCGTGGCGGGCCATGAGCTCGCGCGAGCGGGTCCAGATCAGGTCGAGGACCTCGCGGGGCTGGAGGCCCGAGGCCGAGCGGGTGGCGACACCGGTGGCGATGCGGCGCTTCAGTCCGGCCACCCGGACCATGAAGAACTCGTCAAGGTTGGACGCGAAGATGGCGAGGAAGTTGGCCCGCTCCAGCAGGGGCGTGGCCGGATCCTCGGCGAGTTCCAGGACACGTTCGTTGAACGCGAGCCAGCTGCGCTCGCGGTCGAGGAACCGCCCCTGGGGCAGCTCGCCGGCGAGCGCGTGCTCCGCGTCCTCGACGTACGTGTCGAGATCCGCGTCGATGTCGGGTTCGAGATCGGAGACGGTGGCGGCCACGGTGTGCGGCCGGTGCGCGGCTATGGACGCGACGGACGGCTGGGGGTGCTGGACCGGGACCTCGGCGGGCTGCTGGCTCATGGACCCATTCTTCCGCGCGGAAAGAGTCACCGGCGCGTCGGAGAGGGCCGGGGCGAGGGCTTTTCTCCCGTGGGGGGAGTCGGGCACAGCGGGCTGCATTGGCCGAGGGTCGCAAGGGTGTCTGAATGGCCGGTAACGACGACATGACGTGAGGGAAAGCGTGGCGGGGCCCCGGGGCGACGCCGGGGCCCCGCCGGGGCGTCAGCCGTGCCGCCGGCGGAAGATCCCGAACGCGGCCCATGCCGCGACCGCGGCGACGGCCAGGACGATGCCCGTCTCGACGAGCTGGAGCGGCCACAGGTGCGATGCCGGATGGTAGTCGAACCAGCGGCCGACGATGTCGTGCTCGGCGAAGCAGGCGGGGCGGTCGAGGACGAGGCACATGTCGCCGAGGCGCTCGCCGGACGAGGTGAGCAGCCCGGTGCCGGTGACCAGCCAGTCGCCCATGAGCGGGAAGTCGTCCGGGTTGGTCCGGGTGGCGGTCGTGGTCGTCCACAGGCTGCCCCTCAGCGACGACATGACCAGCAGGACGGCTCCCGTCACCGTGCCCGCGACGGACATGGCGACCAGCGTGCGGCGCACCAGCAGCCCGGTGAGCGCGCCCACCGCGACCGCGAGCAGGCCGTACGCGATCACCGTCGGCCCGATGGCGAGGAAGACATGACGCGAGTGCCAGCGCAGGTGCGTGTTCGGGGACACCGGTGCCCAGGCCAGGCGGAAGACGCCGATCAGGGCCGCAGTGAGGGCCGTGACGGTCACGGCGGGAACCGTCACCTTGGCCGCGAACCACCGCACCGGTGTCACCGACTGCGACCAGGCCAGCTTGTACGTCCCGCTCTCCAGCTCCCGGGCGACGACCGGACCCGCCACGGCGGCCGCGACCAGCAGCGGCAGCAGCATGGCGCCCAGGCCCGCGTAGTCGACGATCACCACGAGCGCGCTGCGTACGTCGGAACGCGGGTACAGGTTGCGCTCGAAGTCGTCGGGCGGAGTCGCCTCGAACCAGATCCGCAGGCCCGCGGAGACGGCGGCGGACAGCACCAGCGCCCCGGCCGCGACGCCGATGACGGTGCGGTGCTGGCGGACGACGACCCAGGCGGTGCCGCGCAGGCGCGAGGCGGGAGCGGGTGTGGTGAGCGTGCTCATGCCGTCACCGCCGCGTCCGGCGTCAGCAGGGCGGGAGCCGTGGGGGAGCGGAGATGGGCCATGAGCAGCTCCTCCAGGGAGGGATGAGACGTCTGCCAGTCGGGGGCGAGCGAGCCCTCGGGGCGTATCAGCGCGGTGAGCTGACGCCCCGTCGTACGGGATTCGACGACGGTGTGCGGCGCGAGGTCGGTGACCGGGCCGGTGAGCAGGGTGTGCGCGGCGAGCAGGTCCTCGGTGTCGCCGGCGAGGCGGATGCGGCCGCCGTCGACGAGCAGGACGTAGTCGCAGGTCGACTCCAGCTCGGACAGGATGTGCGAGGAGATCACGACGGTCGTGCCGTGCTCGGCGGCCTCGGCCATGAGGGTGCCCATGAGGCGGTGGCGCGCGAGGGGGTCGAGGTCGGCCATCGGCTCGTCCAGCAGCATCAGTTCGGGGCGCTTGCCGAGCGCGAGGGCGAGCGCGACGCGGGTGCGCTGGCCGCCGGAGAGCGTACGGACACGGGTGCCGGCGCCGAGACCGCCCTCCTCGACGATCCGCTCGGCGAGGGCCTGGTCCCAGCGGCCCGGGTTGAGTTCGCGGCCCAGGCGGAGGGTGTCGGCGACGGTCAGCTTGGGGTAGAGGGGCTTTTCCTGGGCGACGTAGGCGATGCGTTCGCGTACGGACGCGGGGTCGGCGCCGAGCACCCGCAGGACGCCCTCGCCGGGACGCGCGAGTCCCGCGGCAAGGGCGAGCAGCGTGGATTTCCCGGCGCCGTTGGGTCCGGCCACGGCGCACACCCGCCCTGCGGGCACCCGGAACGAGCAGTCGCGCAGGGCCGGGCGGCCCTGTCGGCGGTAGGTCTTGCCGAGGCCGTGCGCCTCGATCGCGGTCGCGGTCATGCGCCGCCCCCCTCGTGTTCGTGCGGTTCCTCTTCCTCCAGCACGGAGGCGAGGAGCGCGGTGATGTCGTCCCTCTCCAGTCCCGTCGCCCGGGCCCTTGCGACCCAGTCGGCGAGCTCCGCGCGCAGCGGTGTGCCGGCCGCCCGGCCGCCGAGGGTCCGGGTCACGAAGGTGCCGAGGCCGCGGCGGGGCTCGACGAGTCCCTCGCGTTCGAGTTCGCGGTAGGCCTTGAGCACGGTGTTCGGGTTGATCGCCGTGGCCTCGACGACCTCGCGTGCCGTGGGCAGGCGGTCGCCGGGCCGCAGCAGTCCGAGGCGCAGGGCCTGTCTGGTCTGCTGGACGATCTGGAGATAGGTGGCGACGCCACTGCGCCGGTCGATGCGGAACTCGACCACGTCACTGCACCACCCTTTCACTAATCGAGTAGTGAAAGGGTGGTGCAAGAAAGGGGGCGGTGTCAACGACGCCGCCCCCTTTGCCCGTTGAGGGGCCGGATCAGGTCTCGGTGCGGTACATGAGGTCCACCTCGTGGGTCACGAAGCCGAGTCGTTCGTACACCCGCAGTGCTGCCTGGTTGTCCGCGTCCACATAGAGCATCGCCGTCGGCAGGCCCTCGGCAGCGAGGTGGCGCAGGCCGGTCGCCGTGAGGGCCCTGCCGAGGCCGCCGCCCTGGGCGTCGGGGCTGATGCCGACGACGTAGACCTCGCCGAGCTGTTCCTCCGCGTGCACCTTCGTCCAGTGGAAGCCGACGATCCTGCCCTCCCGCTCGGCCAGGAAGAAGCCCTTGGGGTCGAACCACGGCTCGGCCTTGCGGTCGTCCAGGTCCCGCTGCGTCAGCGAGCCCTGCTCGGGGTGGTGGGCGAACGCCGCGGCGTTCACCGCGAGCCATTCGGCGTCGTCCTGCCCCGGCACGAAGGTCCGTACGGTGACACCCGGCGGGTACGTCGGCTCGGGGATGCTCTGGGGGCTCAACGGGCGGCGCAACTGGCGCAGTTCGCGGAAGAGCGTCAGGCCGAGGACCTGGGCCATGTGCCGGGCCGCGGACTTCCCGCCGTGCGCCCACATCCGCAGCCGCTTGCCCGAGGCGTCGAGGAGTGTCGTCCCCAGGGCCCGTCCGTGGCCGCGTCCCCGGTGGCTCGGGTGGACGACGAGCTCGGCGGCCGGGGCCTCGACGGGGTCGGTGTCCTCCAGCTGCGCGTAGCCGACGAGCTGTCCCTCGACGGAGACCAGGAAGTGCTGTACGCCTTCCCGCCGGCCGCCGCGCAGCTGCAGCCGGCCCTGCTCGGACACGGCCTGCATCCCGTCGGACCGGGCGGCCTCGGCGAGCAGCTCGGACACGGCCTCGGCCTGCTCGGCGGTGAGTTCTTCCAGGGACTGGATCTGCCGGCCGGGCTCCGGAATCACTGCGTCGATCGTCATGTGTCGAGGGTACGGCGGCGGATGGCGCCGCGGGCAGCGTCCGCCACGGCATGTGTCACCCGACGGGGGTGGCCTCCGGCCGCGTGGCCCAGTCATGCGCCCGGGCTGGGGCGGCGCAGGCGGCGGCCGTGCCGTCGGGGCCGCCGCGGCCGCCGATGCGGTGCGCCCCGCGACGGGCTTGGCCGCGATGCTCCCGGCCGTGACGCGCCCGCCGTGCGGCATGCCCGGACACGCCCCGCCTGCGAGGCGGGCCCGCCCGTGAACGTGCCACCCCGTGACGCCCGCGAGGCGGGCCCGTCCGTAACGTGCCACCCCGTGGCGCACGCCATGTGCGACGCGCGCCTACTCGCGACACGCGTCCGCCCGGGGCACGCGTCCGCCCGGGGCACGTCGCACGCGCAGGGCTCCGGCCTGCGACGGGGCCTGGCCTCGATGCCCGGGCTGTGACGCGCCTGCACGCGACGCCGCTCGCCCTGCGGCATGCCCGCACACCCCCCGCCCGTCCGTGAACGCGCCACCCAACGACGCACGCCCGCCCGCGACGCGGGCCCGTCCGTGCATGCCACCCCGTGGCGTACGCCACGTGCGACACACGCCCGCCCAGGACGCGTCGCGCCCGCCCGCGCCCCACCCCCGCCCGTGAACGCGCCCCCCGACACCACCTGCGACGCCCACCCGCCCGCGACGCGTCCCGGGCGCCGATGCACCCCGAGTGGGGGGCCGTCGCGGGCCCCGGCAGAGGCAATTCGACCGGTACGTACCGTTCCTGAGTGATGGCAACCAGGTCGTAACCCATACCCCCCTGTCGCGCTACGCGCGTTGACTCTAGGCTGCCGCTCGCCCCTCTCTCCCCACAGGACCTGACAAGGAGACAGATGTCAGCGACACCACCTCATCACCGCGCGGACAGACGGACCCGGCGCGTGCTCGTCGCCGCCGCCGGCCTGGCCACGGTCGGCGCGCTCGCGGCCGCGTTGCCGGCCGGCGCCACCGACGCCGACCGGCAGGGCTCCGGTCACCACCACCCGCGCACCGTCGATGTGCAGCTGCTCTCCTTCAACGACCTGCACGGCAACCTGGAGCCGCCGGCCGGCTCGGCCGGCACCGTCTCCGAGAAGCAGGCCGACGGCACGGTCAAGACGATCCCGGCCGGTGGTGTCGAGTACCTCGCGACCTCGCTGCGCACCGCGCGCCAGAGCCACCCGTACTCCGTCACCGCCGCCGCGGGCGACCTGGTGGGCGCGAGCCCGCTGCTGTCCGGCCTCTTCCACGACGAGCCGACCGTCGAGGCGCTGAACAAGCTGGACCTCGACGTGGCGGGCGTGGGCAACCACGAGTTCGACGAGGGCGCCGTCGAGCTGGCCCGCCTGCAGAACGGCGGCTGCCACCCGACCGACGGCTGTTTCGAGGAGGGCAAGGAGTTCGAGGGCGCGGACTTCCCCTACCTCGCGGCGAACGTCACCAAGGAGTCGACCGGCCGGCCGATCCTCAAGCCGTACACCGTCTGGAAGAAGAACGGTGTCAAGATCGGTTTCATCGGGGTGACCCTGGAGGGCACGCCGGACATCGTCAGCGCCAACGGCATCAAGGGCCTGAAGTTCCACGACGAGATCGAGACCGTCAACAAATACGCCCGCGAGCTGGACCGCAAGGGCGTGAAGTCGATCGTCGCGCTGATCCACGAGGGCGGCTCGCCCGCCTCCACCTCGTACAACTACGACTGCGACTCGCCGGGCGTGGGCGACGGCGTCTCGGGCCCGATCGTCGACATCGCCAAGGGCATCACGCCCAAGGTCGACGCCCTGGTCACCGGCCACACCCACCAGGCGTACGTGTGCACGATCCCGGACCCGTCCGGCAAGCCGCGCATGGTCACCTCGGCGTCCTCGTACGGCAAGCTCTACACGGACACCACGCTCACCTACGACCGGCTGACCGGCGACATCGTCCGCACGTCGGTGCAGTCGGCGAACCACGTCGTCAGCCGTGACCAGCCCAAGGCCCAGGACATGACGGACCTGATCGCGCGCTGGAACAAGCTGGCCGCCCCGATCGCGAACCGCCCCCAGGGCTTCATCTCCGCCGACATCAACGGCCGCGGCGCCACCACCCCGGAGAAGCCGCTCGGCGACCTGATCGCGGACGCGCAGCTCGCGGGCCTCGCCCCGGCCGACAAGGGCGGCGCCCAGCTGGCGCTGATGAACCCGGGCGGAATCCGCTCCGACCTGGTCTACAAGGCGTCGGGCAGCGAGGGCGACGGTGTGGTGACGTACGGCGAGGCCTTCACGGTCCAGCCGTTCACCAACATGATGAACGTGGTGGACCTGACCGGCGCGCAGCTGATCACCGCGCTCCAGCAGCAGGTCAGCGGCCCGAACGAGGCGTCGCCGAAGATCCTCCAGGTCTCGAAGGGCTTCACCTACACGCTGGACCTGACGAAGACCGGGGCCGACCGGGTCGTCGTGAGCTCGGTGAAGCTCAACGGCGAGGCGATCGACCCGGCGAAGACGTACCGGGTCGCGATGAACGAGTTCCTCGCGGGCGGCGGTGACGGCTTCACGGTCCTCAAGGAGCACACCAACAAGCTGGTGGGCGCCTCCGACCTGGACGTCTTCAACGCCTACCTGGCGGCCAACTCCTCGGCGTCGGCGCCGATCGCGCCGCCGGCGGCGGACCGGATCACGGTCATCCGGTAAGCGGTCGGTGGTGGACGGTGGGGCGGCGGGCCGGGGGGCCCGCCGCCCCACCGGCGTTTCCGGGACGCTTTCCGGCCGGTCAGACCTCTGGGCGGAGCGAGGCGTCCGACCCCTGGCCGTCTTGTCGTGAACGCGTCATACTCCGGGCCATGGACCGACGGAGATTTCTCGCGAGCGCGGCGGCCTTCTCCGCCGCCGCCCTCATCGGCGCCCCCCACGCCGCCGCCGCACCGCGCCGCACCCTGTCCGCGCAGGACTGGATGGCCGGCGCGGCCGACTCGACTCCCCTCCAGCGCCTGACGATCCCCGGCACCCACGACTCGGGCGCCCGGTTCGGCGGGCTGTGGACGGAGTGCCAGAACACGACCGTCGCCGAGCAACTGAGCAGCGGCATCCGCTTCCTCGACGTACGGTGCCGGGTGACCGGCGGTTCGTTCGCCGTCCACCACGGGCCGTACTACCAGAACCTGATGTTCGGCGACGTCCTCATCGCCTGCCGCGACTTCCTCGCGTCGCACCCGTCCGAGACGGTGCTGATGCGGGTCAAGCAGGAGTACTCGACGGAGAGCGACGCGACCTTCCGCGCGGTCTTCGACGACTACCTCGACCGCCGGGGCTGGCGTTCGCTGTTCCGCATCGGTGACGGCGTCCCCGCGCTCGGCGAGGCACGCGGCAGGGTCGTCCTGCTCGGCGACAACGGCGGCCTGCCCGGCGTGCGGTACGCGGACGGCGCGCTCTTCGACATCCAGGACGACTGGAACGCGGCGCCGAACACCAAGTACCCAAGGATCGAGGCGCACTTCCGCAAAGCCGTGGAGCAGCCGGGGAAGCTGTTCGTCAACTACGTCAGCACGGCGGCGTATCTGCCGCCGCGGTGGAACTCCGACAACCTCAACCCGCGCGTCCACGCCTTCCTCGACGGCTCGGTCGCGAGCGGCTGGCGCGGACTGGGAATCGTCCCCATGGACTTCCCCAACACCCGTGCGGGACTGGTCGGCTCCCTCATCCGCCACAACGGCTGACGGGGCGGCGGGGACCACGAACGGCCGTCGGCCTACGGAACGGCCGACGGCGGCGGCGTCGCGGCCCCCGGCAGGCGGATCACCGCGCGCGTGCCGCCGCCCTCCGCCGCGGCGAGCGCCACCTCGCCGCCCGTCTGGTGGACCGTACGGGCCACGATCGACAGCCCGAGACCCGAGCCCGGCAGCGACCGCGCCGACGGCGAGCGCCAGAACCGCTCGAAGACGTGCGGCAGTTCCTCACGGGGGATGCCCGGCCCGTGGTCCCGGACGGTGAGTTCGCCGTCCCGCAGGCGCACCTCGATCGCGCCGCCCGTCGGCGAGAACTTCACGGCGTTGTCCAGGACGTTGACCAGCGCCCGTTCCAGGGCCGCCTGATCGCCGCGTACGTACCAGGGCCGGACGTCGGCCTCGAAGCTCAGCTCCGGCCCGCGCAGCCGGGCCCGCTCCAGCGCGCCGTCGACGATCTCGTGCAGCGCCACGACCTGCACCTGGCGGCCGTGGGCCGCGCTGTCCGGGCGGGACAGCTCCTGGAGGTCGCCGATCAGCGACGCCAGTTCCGTCATCTGCGCCTTGACCGACGCGAGCAGGGCCCGGCGGTCGTCCGGCGGGATCGCGCGTCCGGTGTCCTCACTGCGGGCGAGCAGTTCGATGTTCGTCCGCAGCGAGGTCAGCGGCGTGCGCAGCTCGTGACCGGCGTCGGCGATGAGCTGCTGCTGGAGGTCGCGCGAGGAGGCGAGCGCGGCGGTCATCGCGTTGAAAGAGCGCGACAGCCGGGCGATCTCGTCGTTCCCGTCGACCGGAATGCGCACGCTCAGGTCCTCGGTGCGGGCCACGTGCTCGACGGCGCCGGTCAGCCGGTCCACGGGCGCGAGCCCGGTCCGCGCGACCCACAGCCCGGCCGCGCCCGCGCCGAACACCCCGACGCCGGAGACGACGAGCAGGAGCAGGGCCAGCTCGCGCAGCGTGTTCTCGGTCTCGGCGAGCGGGAACGCGTACATGACGGCCGTGTCCTGGACCACCCCGCCGCCCGGCGGGGCCGCGACGGCCGCGACGGTCAGCACCCGCACCGACCTGCCTTCCGTGTCCCTGCCGTTGCGATACGCCTCGACGGCCGGGTCCCCGGCCCTTGCCACGTCCCGGTCGGCCGCGGTGACGCGGACCGTGCCGGCGTAGTTCCTGGCGAAGACGCAGGGCCGGTCGTCGTCGGCACGCGCGAGCTGGAAGTAGTAGTCGGACCTCGGCCCCTGGAAATCGGCCGGGTCGGTGGTCTCCCGGGCGCAGCTGCTCAGCGTGGTGGCGATGTCGATGGCCCGCAGCGGCGTGCTCTCGTTCGCCGCGTGCAGCTTGCCGTCCACCTCGTCGTACAGCTTGCCGCGCACGACGAACCAGCACACGGTCGAGACGACAGCGACCGCCGCCGCGACCGCCGTCGCCACCAGCAGCGCGAGCCGGGAGCGCAGCGGCAGGGCACGGAAGCGTGTGATCACTCCGGACCGCCCGACCGCAGCACGTAGCCCACGCCGCGCACGGTGTGCACGAGCCGCGGCTCACCGGCCGCCTCGGTCTTGCGCCGCAGGTACATGACGTAGACGTCCAGCGAGTTGGAACTGGGCTCGAAGTCGAAGCCCCACACGGACTTGAGGATCTGCTCACGGGTGAGGACCTGACGCGGATGGGCCAGGAACAGTTCGAGGAGGGTGAACTCGGTACGGGTCAGCTCGACGCGGCGGGTGCCCCGGGTGACCTCCCGGGTCGCGAGGTCCATGCGCAGATCGGCGAACGACAGCACGTCCTCGTCGCCCGCGGCCTCGGTCGCGGCGGCGTACGAGCTGCGCCGCAGCAGGGCGCGGATACGGGCGAACAGCTCGTCCAGCTCGAACGGCTTGACCAGGTAGTCGTCGGCGCCCGCGTCCAGCCCGGTGACGCGGTCGCCGACGGTGTCGCGGGCCGTCAGCATCAGGATCGGCACCCGGGACCCGGCTGACCGCAGCCTGCGGGCCGCGGTCAGCCCGTCCATCCGGGGCATCTGGATGTCGAGGACGACGAGGTCGGGGGCGTACGACTCCGCCTTGGCGAGCGCGTCGACACCGTCGACGGCGACCTCGGTGCCGTACCCCTCGAAGGCGAGGGAACGCTGCAGGGCCTCGCGCACGGCGGGCTCGTCGTCGACGATGAGGATGCGGTCGCCTTCAGTCATGGATCCAGCCTCGCACGCGATCAGTTGTCCCCGCCGGAGCGCAGACTGTCCAGGTCGGCCTTGACCGTGTCGATGGGGATCGCGAAGCCGAGCCCGACGCTTCCGGCCGTGGAGTCGGTGGCGGAACTGGGCGCGTACATGGCCGAGTTGATGCCGATGACCTCGCCGTTCATGTCGATGAGCGCGCCTCCGGAGTTGCCGGGGTTGAGGGAGGCGTCGGTCTGGATCGCCTTGTAGGTGGTCCTGGAGTCGCCGGTGTCGCCGTTGAACTGCTGCCCGCCGAATTCGAAGGGCCAGTTCTCGCGGGGGTCCTGCCGGCCCGGGTCCTCCTCCTTGGCGACCGTCACGTCACGGTCGAGCGCGGAGACGATGCCGCTCGTGACGGTGCCGGTCAGGCCCTCGGGGGAGCCGATCGCGACGACCTCGTCGCCGACCTGCACGCTGCCGGAGTCCCCGAGGGTGGCGGCCTTCAGGCCCTTGGCGCCGTTCAGCTCGATGAGGGCGAGGTCCTTGCCGGGGTCGGTGCCGACGATGCCGGCGGTGTACGTCCTGCCGTCGCTGAGACGCACCTCGATCGTCTCGGCGCCGGAGACGACGTGGTTGTTGGTGACGATCTGCCCGCCGGAGGTGACGATCACGCCGGAGCCGGTGGACTGCCCGGCGGCGGAGGTGGCGTCGATCTCGACGATGCTGGGCGAGACGGCCTGTGCGACGCCGGCGACGGTGCCCTTGCTGCTCTGGGCGACGTTGGTGCCTGAGGCGACGGAGCCGCCGGTGGTGCCGCTGCCGCCGCCGGCGAACCGGTCGACGAGGGCGGAGGCGCCGCCGCCGACGACCGCGGCGGCGATGGCGACGGCGGCGATGAGCGCGACGGGCCGCTTGGCCCGGTCCGCCCGATGCGCGGCCGGCGGGAGCGGGGGCACGGGCGGGGGCGGGCCCTGCTGCGCGGGCGGCTCGAAGCCGGGTCCGCCGCCACCGGGCCAGACGGTGACCGTCCCGGCCGGCTGGTGCGGCGGGGCCGGCGGACGGCCTCCGCCGGCCTGGGTGGGGGGCGCTTCGTACGGCTGCTGGGTGCCGGTGTCGTCGTGGACGCCGCGGCGGTAGTGGTCGCTCATGGCATCGACTGTCGCCGGGCCGGATGAGAGCGGTCTGAGACGGCGCTGAGAAGCCCGGCAGAACCGTGTATGCCCGATACCAGGACCCGGGCGCGCACCCTGGCGCCGCACAGGGCAACCCTGGCGGGCGCTCGTCGGTCTGACTGGCGCAGCCATATGCCCCGCGGGGCGTCAGAAGGGGGATCGAATGCACCAGGGGATCAGACGCGTTCTCACCGCGGTGACGGGGCTCGTCACGGCCGGTCTGCTGACGGCCACGCTGCCCGCCCAGACCGCCCGGGCCGCGGACGGCGCCTACCGCTGCCCCAGCGGCTACTTCTGCGGCTTCACCGGCACGTCCGGCGACGGCGAGATGTTCACGACGAACCGGAGCATGGCGACGCTCGGCAGCTGGGACAACAGGATCCGCTCGCTCGTGAACCGCACCTCCGGCTATGCGTGCGCGTACAGCGAGCCCGACTACTCCCTCGCCGCGCCGGACGCCGACTTCCTCCGCGAGGAGCCGGGCGCCGACGCGGGTGAGTACAGCTTCACGCCGTACATGGACCGCAGGATCAGCTCGATCAAGTTCGTCAGGACCGAGCGTGAGTGCCACATGCCGGCCTACCCGCAGTGGGTGGCGGCCCCCGCCGGCGCGGCGCCCGGATTCGGCGACCTCAACCACGACCTGGTCCCGGACGTCCTCGTCCGGGACCTCGCCGGACGCCTGTGGCGCCTGCCCGGCGACCACTCGGGCCGGCTGGTCGGCGGCGGCTGGAACGGCATGACCGCCATGACCCGGCACGGCGACCTGACCGGCGACGGCAACGAGGACCTGCTCGCCCGAGACAGGGCGGGACAGCTGTGGCTGTACCCGGGCACGGGCCGCGGCGGGTTCGGCACCCGCAGGCTGGTCGGCGGCGGCTGGCAGGTCATGCGCCAGATCGCGGCCGCGGGCGACCTGACCGGTGACGGGCGGGGCGACCTGCTGGCCCGGGACTCGGCGGGGCAGTTGTGGATGTACCCGGGGAACGGACGCGCCTTCGGGACGCGCAGGCTGGTCGGCGGCGGCTGGCAGGTCATGAACGCCCTCACCGGGCCGGGCGACCTGAACAGCGACTCCCGGCCCGACCTCCTGGCGCGCGACACCGCGGGCCGGCTGTGGCTCTACCCGGGCAACGGCCGTGGCGCGTTCGGGACGCGCAAGCTGGTCGGCGGCGGCTGGCAGGTGATGGACACGTTCATCAGCGTCGGCTCGTACGACGGAGGCACGCTCAACGACGTCCTGACGCTCACCAACGACGGGTACATGGGCGACAGCCCCGGCTGGCTGCTCGGCTACCGGGGCACCGGCGGCAGCACGCCCTTCCGGGCCGCCGAGTCGCTCAACGGCGACTGGTACGGACTCAACGGCGCCTGGTGAACCGGTGTCCGGACCGGGGGGCGACCCCCCGGTCCGGGCCCGCGCGTCAGGCGTTGCAGCCGCAGGAGCGGCGGATCACCAGGCCCGACGGGAACAGCTTCACGCGCTCCCGGCGCGAGCCCGCCACCCGCAGGCCGTCGTCCAGGACGAGGTCCACCGCCGCACGGGCCATCGCGGGCCGGTCCGAGGAGATCGTCGTCAGCGGCGGATCGGTGAGCGCCGCTTCCTTCACGTCGTCGAAGCCCGCCACCGCCAGCTCGCCCGGCACGTCTATCCGCAGCTCCCGCGCCGCCCGCAGCACGCCGAAGGCCTGGTCGTCCGTCGAGCAGAAGATCGCCGGGGGCCGGTCGGGCCCGGACAGGATCTTCAGCGCGATCTGATACGCGTCGTAGCGGTTGTACGGCGCCTCGAAGAGCCGGCCGTCGATCGAGCGCCCGGACTCCTTCATCGCCCGGCGCCAGCCCTCGACGTGGTCGGCGACCGGGTCGCCGACCGCGGGGGTGTTCGGGACGCCGCCGAGACAGGCGACGTACTCGTGGCCGTGCTCCAGCAGATGCCGGGTCGCGAGCTGAGCGCCGCCGATGTCGTCCGTGACGACCGCGACGTCGTCGATCGCCTCGGGCCGCTCGTGCAGCAGCACGACCCGCGCGTCCCACGCCTCGATCTCGGCCGCGGCCCGCTCGCTCATGCCCTGGCTGACCAGGATCAGACCCGAGACGCGCATACCGAGGAACGCCCGCAGATAGTGGACCTCGCGCTCGTCGCGGTAGTCCGAATTGCCGACGAGCACCATTTTCCCGCGCTCGGCGGCGGCCTGTTCGACCGCGTGCGCCATTTCGGCGAAGAACGGCTGCCGGGCGTCCGGCACGATCATGCCTATGAGATCCGTCCGTCGCGAGGCCATCGCCTGCGCGACCCGGTCGGGCCGGTACCCCAGCTCCTTGATCGCTGCGAGAACCCGCTCGCGCGTGGCCGGGGCGACCGGCCGGGGTCCGTTGTTGATGACGTAGCTGACGACGGCGGTCGAAGTACCCGCCAGTCGCGCAACGTCGTCCCGCGTCACCTTGGCCACGGCGCGAAGTCTACGCGGGGTGACCTACCTCTGGGCAGGGCGTACGGCTGCTTCCTCGATCACAGGGGCGTCCTCCGAGTGGGTGACGGCCGCCGGAGCCTTCGCCTTGGCCTCCTCCGCCGCCCGTTCGACCTTCTCCGGGGCGACGAAGCGGTAGCCCACGTTCCGTACGGTTCCGATGAGGGACTCGTGCTCGGGGCCGAGCTTGGCGCGCAGCCGCCGTACGTGGACGTCGACCGTGCGCGTGCCGCCGAAGTAGTCGTAGCCCCAGACCTCCTGGAGCAGCTGGGCGCGGGTGAAGACCCGGCCGGGGTGCTGGGCGAGGTACTTGAGCAGCTCGAACTCCTTGAAGGTCAGGTCCAGGACCCTGCCCTTCAGCTTCGCGCTGTAGGTCGCCTCGTCCACCGACAGGTCGCCGTTGCGGATCTCCATGGGGGAGTCGTCGGCGGTGATCTGCTGGCGGCCCATGGCGAGCCGCAGCCGCGCCTCGACCTCGGCCGGTCCGGCGGTGTCGAGCAGGACGTCGTCGATGCCCCAGTCGGCGGTGACGGCGGCGAGGCCGCCCTCGGTGACGACCAGGACGAGCGGGCAGCCCGGTCCGGTGGAGCGCAGCAGCTGGCACAGCGACCGCACCTGCGGCAGATCGCGGCGGCCGTCGACGAGGATGACGTCGGCGCCGGGGGTGTCGACGAGGGCCGGTCCCTCGGCGGGGGCCACCCGTACGTTGTGCAGCAGCAGTCCGAGGGCGGGGAGAACCTCCGTCGAAGGCTGGAGGGCATTGGTCAGGAGCAGCAGAGAGCTCATCGGATTCCACCCGTCCGGATCGTCGTGCGGTGCGTGTCTTCGGATCGGTTCTCGGATCGGTGCTCGGTTCGCTCGTCCATGACGTCGGTTCCTCCTCGGTCCCTGCGAGGACGCCTGCGGCACTGCTTCGTACGGCGGCTCTCTCGCGCCCGAGAGCCTTGGTGAGCTTTTGTTCACCAGGCTGTAACAACGCCCGGAAAACACAAAAGGACCCGGGGGCGGCATTGCCCGGATCCTCTGCCCAGCAGAATAGCCCACATGAGTTGCGCCGAAGAGGGCCGATTTCACACTGTGGACGTGTCCTCGATCTCTCCCCGCCCCCAGCGCGCAATGTTGCGAGCTCTCGACGGCGTCCCGATCGAGGCGTTCCACGAGCCGTGCTCGGCCGGTCCGGCCGCGACGGCGATCGTCGTGGCGCACGGTTTCACGGGCTCCGTGGACCGCCCCGCGGTGCGGCGCGCGGCCGGGGTCTTCGCGCGGCGGGCCGGTGTGGTGACCTTCTCGTTCCGGGGCCACGGCCGCTCGGGAGGACGTTCCACCGTGGGCGACCGCGAGGTGCTCGATCTGGCCGCCGCCGTGGAGTGGGCCCGCTCGCTCGGCTACGCCAGGGTGGTGACGGTCGGGTTCTCCATGGGGGGCTCCGTCGTCCTGTGCCACGCGGCCGTGCTGAAGCGCGAGGGGCGCACGGAGGCACGGACCGATGCGGTGGCAGCCGTGAGCGCCCCCGCGCGCTGGTACTACCGGGGTACGGCGCCGATGCGCCGCCTCCACTGGGTCGTCACGCGCCCGGTCGGACGGCTGGTGGGCCGCTACGGTTTCCGCACCCGTATCCACCACCGGGACTGGGACCCGATTCCCCTCTCACCCGTCGAGTCCGTGCCGCTGATCGCGCCCACCCCGCTGCTGATCGTCCACGGCGACAGCGATCCCTATTTCCCGCTCGACCATCCGCGCATGCTGGCCGCGGCCGCCGGGGGCGCGGCCGAGCTGTGGCTGGAAGCGGGCATGGGCCACGCCGAGAACGCAGCGGACGAGGCGCTGCTCCTCCGCCTCGCGGACTGGCTGGTCGCGGCATGACCCATGATGGAGGGCGGCGCGACACGAATGAGAGGAGTGCCGCTATGGCAGCGGGAACCATCCGCTACTGGGCCGCGGCCAAGGCTGCGGCCGGCGTCGCGGAGGAGCCGTACGCCGCGCAGACGCTCGCCGAGGCGCTCGACGCGGTGCGTGAACGGCACCCGGGCGAGCTGACGCGGGTACTCCGTCGGTGTTCGTTCCTCGTCGACGGTGACCCCGTCGGGACCCGGAGCCATGAGACCGTACGGCTTGCCGAGGGCGGCACGGTCGAGGTGCTCCCGCCGTTCGCAGGAGGGTGAAGGGCACAGCATGAGCAGCGATCAGCAGTATCCGTACGGCTCCCACGGACCGTACGAGCCCTACGGGCAGCAGCAGCCGGAGCCGTACCCGGCGCACCAGGACGCGTACGCGCAGCAGCCCTACCCGGACGCTGGCGCCACCCAGACCTGGCAGGGCGACACCTGGGACACCCAGTACCAGCCGGTCGTGCAGCCCGCTGCCGTGACCGGCACCGCCTACCCGCCGCCGCACCCCGCCCGGGCGGCCGCTCCGCTGCCGCCCGAGTCCTCCGCGGCCCCGGCGGCCCCGGCGGCTCCGGCGGGCGAGAGCCGTGACGGAAACGGCGCGACCCCGGACGCTCCCGAGCCTCCGCTCACGGCAGCCCAGCGGGCCCGTGCCGAAGGCCGCTCGCCGATCATCGCGCCCGGTCTGCAGCCCGCCGGGCTCACCGCCCTGCTGGGTCTCCTGGTCGCGGGCGGCGCCGCCCTCGGCACGTACGCGCTGCTCGTACCCCTCGTGCTGCTCCAGGCGGTCACCGCGGCGGGCTGGTTCCGGCTGAACGGTATGTGGCCCGCGCGGCAGGGCATCGCCCTGGCCTTCGCGGGCGGCCTCGCCGCCGACGCCGCGCTGCTCGCGGCGGGCCCCGGCAACGCCCCGGCCGCGATCATCGGCGCGCTCGGCGTGTGGGTGCTGCTCACGCTCGTGCTGCAGCTGCGCAGCCACGCCGGTGCGGACGAGCGGATGGCCGGGCTGATGGCGACGGTCACCGCGGCCGCGCTGGCGATCCTCGCCACGGGGCTCCTCGCGGCGGACGCCGACGCGGTGACGATCGGCGCGATCGCCGTCGCCGTGGCCGTCGTCGCCCGTGCGCTGCCGCTGCCGGGCGTGGTCTCCGTCGTGGTCTCGCTGCTCGCTGCCACCGGAGCGGGCATCGCCGCGGGCGGGCTGACGGGCGCGGGGTCCGGGGACGCGCTGCTCGGGTGCGCGGCCGGTGTCTGCGCGCTGATCGGGCTGCGGGTGGCGAGCTACGACTATCCGTCCCGCTTCGTGCACATGACGGCGGGTGTGGCGCTGCCGCTGACGGCCGCGGCTCCCGTGGTGCATCTGCTCGGCCGCGCCCTGGCCTGAGCGCGCGGCGGCCCGCCGGCGCCCGTGCGCGACGCGGGCCCCTGCGGAACCAATGCCGGGTCCCGGACGTCGATCATTGAGCAGACGGCGTCGTCCGGACCATTCACGCCCGCGGGCGGCCGCGGGCGAGAAGGACAGCGTCAGGACAGGGTGGGGGACTCCGAGCAATGCGTGCACTGCGGATACTGCTGATCGTCGGCGTGATCCTCGGCGGCCTCTTCGTCGCCGCCGACCGGCTGGCGGTCAACCTGGCCGAGTCCGAGGCGGCGGACAGGATCAAGAGCAGTCAGGGGCTGTCCGAGACCCCCGAGGTGTCCATCGGCGGCTTCCCGTTCCTCACCCAGGTGCTGGCCAGGGAGCTGGACGAGGTCGACGTGAGCCTCTCGGGCGTCACCGCCACCGCGGGCGGGCGCGAGGTCAACGTCACCGAGGTGAAGGCCGAGTTGCGCCAGGTGCGTGTCGACGGGAGCTTCTCCTCCGTCGTCGCCGGCCGGGCCGACGGGTCGGCCAACATCTCGTACGCGGACCTGACCGAGGCGGCCCCCAGAGGCGCCACCGTCGGATACGCCGGTCCCGAGCGGGCCGCGAAGGGGCAGGTCAAGGTGACCGGTCCGCTGACCGGGCTGCTGGAGGGCGCGGGCGTCCCGGTGCCCGCCACGCTGAAGGCGCTGCTCGGCGACCGCCAGGTCAGCACGTTCAGCACGGTCGGCTTGAGCGACGGGACGACGGTGCGGCTGAAGGCGGAGGAGCTTCCGCGGCTGCCCCTGCCGGGACTCGACGCCAAGCTGCGCGACGCCGTGGACTACGACCTGAAGATCGACGGGCTGCCGTCGAGCATCACCCTGGACAAGGTCGAGGTGACCGACGAGGGACTGCGGTTCTCGGGCACCGGCACGGACGTCGCGCTGACCGGCTGAGACCGGCACGAAGAGGCCGGAGAGAACGCGCCGGACGGGTCGGCGGCCGCATGGTGAGACGGCTGCGTCCGAGGGGCAGGAGAGGCCGGTCCGCCGTCCTCGGCGACGGCACGGCCGTGTGTCCCCCGGGAGTCTTTCGTCCCGCATAGTGGATGATCGCGTCTCATTATCCGACACACCGGTGACATGGCAGCCGACTCGTCCCTACGATCGGTTCCATGAAGCAGCGACAGGCGGATCTCACGAAGCGGCGGGCAGTAGACCTGTGCCGCGTCGCCGCCATGCTCTGTCGCCCTGTCTGAGCGGGCCCCGACTCCCGTATTCCTCAGGCCCTTCGACCTCTGTCGGGGCCGCCACCGTGCGCCATGCGCCTTCCGCGCACCCGCACACCCTCTCGCGCACAACCCCTCGCGCACCACCGCCGCACACTGCCCCGGAGGAGAAGAAGCATGAGCCGCAGCGACGTCCTGGTAGACGCCGACTGGGTCGAGGCCCACATCGACGACCCGAAGGTCGTCATCGTCGAGGTCGACGAGGACACCTCGGCCTACGACAAGAACCACATCAAGAACGCGGTCCGCATCGACTGGACCAAGGACCTGCAGGACCCGGTCCGCCGTGACTTCATCGACCAGGAGGGCTTCGAGAAGCTCCTGTCGGCGAAGGGGATCGCGAACGACTCCACGGTCGTCCTCTACGGCGGCAACAACAACTGGTTCGCCTCCTACGCCTTCTGGTACTTCAAGCTCTACGGCCACAGCGACGTCCGTCTCCTCGACGGCGGCCGCAAGAAGTGGGAGCTCGACTCCCGCGACCTGGTCGACGGCGCCCAGGTGCCCGACCGTCCGGCCACCGAGTACAAGGCCCAGCCGCAGGACACGTCCATCCGCGCCTTCCGCGACGACGTCGTCGCCGCGATCGGCAGCCAGAACCTGGTCGACGTGCGGTCGCCCGACGAGTTCAGCGGCAAGCTGCTCGCCCCGGCGCACCTGCCGCAGGAGCAGTCGCAGCGCCCCGGCCACGTGCCGAGCGCCCGCAACATCCCGTGGTCCAAGAACGCCAACGACGACGGCACCTTCAAGTCGGACGAGGAGCTCCGCGAGCTCTACGCCGACGAGCAGGTCGACCTGGCGAAGGACACCATCGCGTACTGCCGTATCGGTGAGCGTTCCGCGCTGACCTGGTTCGTGCTGCACGAGCTGCTCGGTGTCGAGAACGTCAAGAACTACGACGGCTCCTGGACCGAGTACGGCTCCCTCGTCGGCGTGCCGATCGAGCTCGGCGCCAACAAGTAATCCGCCCCGACCCGACCCATAAGAAGGACGAAAGACATGTGTGGAGCGAAGGCCGGCGGCCCCGACGCCTCGACGATCAAGCCCGGTGAGACCACCATCCAGGGCCAGGTGACCCGCAACGGCGAGCCGGTCACCGGCTACGTGCGCCTGCTGGACTCGACCGGCGAGTTCACCGCCGAGGTCCCGACCTCGGCGACCGGACAGTTCCGTTTCTACGCGGCCGAGGGCACGTGGACCGTGCGCGCCCTGGTCCCGGGCGCCACGGCGGACCGCACCGTCGTCGCCCAGACGGGCGGACTCTCCGAGGTCGCGATCGCCGTCTGATCGCCGACTGACCGGCCGAAGGGCCGCACCTCCTGGGGGTTGGACGCTTACCGGGAACGAGGTGCGGCCCTTCGGTCGTACGCTGAAGACATGTACGCGCGGCGGCGTCGCAACTACTTGCTGATGATGGGCGGATGCCTCGTCCTGTTCGTCTCCGCCTGGGCCGTCGTGCGGCTGTGGTCGGTCCCGGTGGCCGTCGGCATGTGCCTCGTCGCCATGGTCATCCCGCCGGTCGCGGCGATGATCGCCAACCGGCGGGGCCCGGACGACCGCTGGTGGGACGACCCGTCCGGGGACCCGCAGTCCGACGAGTGGTGGGACGAGATCGACGGAAAGCGCAGGCCGCGTCAGTAGACGAGGGCCTGCACGTCGTCCTGGACGGCCTCGCTGACGAAGACCTGGGCGCCCGCGATCCGCACGCCCTCCAGCACGTCCTTCTCCGTGATCTCGCGCCGGGCCGCGCACTGGGTGCACAGGGTGACGCGCCCGCCGGCCAGGATCGACTCGAGCAGATCGGGCAGCGGCGCGGCGTGCGGCAGCTCGAACTCGGCCGCACGCCCGGGCAGGGCGAACCACGAGGACTCGCCGGTCAGCCAGAGCGAGACCTCGACCCCGCTGGCCACGGCGACGGCCGCCACGGTGAAGGCCTGGGAGCAGCGTTCGGGTGCGTCGGCACCTGCGGTCACCTTGATCACGAGCTTCTTCGCCATATGCGGAACTGTAATGCTCCCCGCCACAACCCCCGGCCGGCACACCTCGGCCCCCGCCCCGGCCGACCCGCCCACGGATCCGGCGGCCGCTGGGAAGCGCGTCGATCGCTGCCGAAACGCGTCGGCCACGGCCGAACCCGCTCCCGGACGCGGACCTCACAGAACCCGCCCGGTCCCGGCCTACTAAGCTGGACTCCGGCCCGTTCCGCCTTCACCGCTCATTCGAGGAGCACTCCGTGATCGTTTTCTTCGAAGCCCTGCTGGTCCTGGTCTGCGTCGGCGTCCTCGCCTTCACCGGTCTGGCTGTGAAGAAGCTGTACCAGGGCCAGCGCTGACCTCCCGTACCGTCACCGACCCACAGAGCTGCTCATGATCGAGATCCCGTCCGACCTGAACCCGGACCTCGTCCCCCTCGCGTTCCTCCTCGGCACGTGGGAGGGCGCGGGCGTATCGGACTTCCCCGGTGCCGAGAAGTGCAACTTCGGCCAGTCCGTGACCTTCAGCCATGACGGCCGCGACTTCATCGAGTACGTCTCGCACTCGTGGGTCCTCGACGGCGAGGGCAACAAGGTCAAGCCGCTGGAGAGCGAGAGCGGCTACTGGCGCGTCGACAAGGACCGCAAGGTCGAGGTCGTCATGGTCCGCGACCAGGGCATCGTGGAGATCTGGTACGGCGAGCTCGCCGACCAGAAGCCGCAGATCGACCTGGTGACGGACGCCGTCGCGCGCACCGCGGCCTCGGGCGCGTACAGCGGCGGCAAGCGGCTCTACGGCTATGTGAAGAGCGACCTGATGTGGGTGGGCGAGAAGGCCACCCCCGAGGTCCCGCTGCGGCCGTACATGTCGGCGCACCTGAAGAAGGTCGTCACCCCGGAGCAGGTCGAGTCCTGGGCCAAGGACCTCGGCGACCTGCCCGACGACGGCATCGCGTTCTTCAAGTAGGCAGGGCCTTCGGGCCAGGGGTACGGCCGGATCCGTGGCCGACCAGGGCAGGGGCCGTCACGGTCCTGCCGCTGGGCGGTTTCCATGCGCCCGGCCGGGGCCGGGCGGCGTGCCGCTGCCTAGACTGGGGGCTGTGGTGAGCACCGACTGGAAGAGCGATCTGCGGCAGCGCGGCTACCGGCTGACCCCGCAGCGCCAGCTTGTCCTGGAGGCCGTGGAAACCCTCGAGCACGCCACCCCGGACGACATCCTGGGCGAGGTGCGCAAGACGGCGTCCGGGGTGAACATCTCCACGGTCTACCGGACGCTGGAGCTGCTGGAGGAGCTGGGCCTGGTCTCACACGCCCATCTCGGGCACGGCGCCCCCACCTACCACCTCGCGGACCGCCACCACCACCTGCATCTGGTGTGCCGGGACTGCGGGGACGTGATCGAGGCGGACGTCGAGGTGGCCGCCGACTTCACCGCCAAGCTGCGCGCGACGTTCGGCTTCGACACGGACATGAAGCACTTCGCGATCTTCGGCCGGTGCGCGGACTGCACGGCGAAGGCGCAGGCCAAGGCGCAGGCCAAGGCGTCCGGTGGGACGCCGTCCGCCGAGTCGTAGTCTTGCTCGTATGAAGAGCCCTCTCCTGTCCCTGCCCGGCGCGGTCCCCGCCGAGGGGCGCGACGAAGGGGTCGCCGCGCACTACGGCGACCTGTTCCGTGAGCAGCGCGCACTCGCCGACGGCAAGGGTCTCGTCGACCTCTCGCACCGCGGCGTCGTCACCGTCACCGGCGACGACCGGCTGAGCTGGCTGCACCTGCTGCTCACGCAGCACGTGAGCGAGCTGCCGGCCGGGCAGGCCACCGAGGCGCTGATCCTCTCCGCGCACGGCCACATCGAGCACGCCCTGTACCTCGTCGACGACGGCGAGACGGTGTGGGCCCATGTGGAGCCGGGCACCCAGGAGTCGCTGATCGCCTACCTGGAGTCGATGAAGTTCTTCTACCGGGTCGAGGTCGCCGACCGCACCGACGAGTTCGCCGTCGTCCACCTGCCGGCCGGTTCGATAGCCGAGGTGCCGGACGGCGTGGTCGTCCGGGAGACCGCGTACGGCCGCGACCTCTTCCTGCCGCGCGCGGACCTGGAGGCCTACGCGGCGCAGCACGGTCCGGTGGCCGGGATCCTCGCGTACGAGGCGCTGCGGATCGAGCAGCACCGGCCGCGGCTCGGTTTCGAGACCGACCACCGCACCATCCCGCACGAGCTGGGCTGGATCGGCAGCGCGGTCCATCTGCAGAAGGGCTGCTACCGCGGCCAGGAGACGGTGGCGCGTGTCCACAACCTGGGGAAACCGCCGCGCCGGCTGGTCTTCCTCCACCTGGACGGCAGCGAGGTGCACCTGCCGGCCCCCGGCACGCCGGTGCGGCTGGCCGCGGAGGGCGACGAGGGCCGCCAGCTGGGCTTCGTCACCACGTCCGGCCGCCACCACGAGCTGGGGCCGATCGCGCTCGCGCTGGTGAAGCGGAACGTACCGGTGGACGCGGAGCTGATGGCCGGCGACACGGCCGCCGCCCAGGAGACGGTCGTCGAGCCGTAGGCCCGCCCGCTACACCTCGACGACGATCGTGAACGGGCCGTTGTTCGTCAGCGAGACACGCATCTGCGCTCCGAACCGGCCCGTCTCCACGTGCGCGCCCAGCGCCCGCAGCTGGGCGACGACCTCGTCGACCAGCGGTTCGGCGACGGGGCCCGGCGCCGCCGCGTTCCAGGTGGGGCGGCGGCCCTTGCGGGCGTCCCCGTAGAGGGTGAACTGCGAGATCACCAGCAGCGGCGCCCCCGTGTCCGAGCAGGACTTCTCGCCCTCCAGCAACCGTACGGACCAGAGCTTGCGGGCCAGTTGGGCCGCCTTCTCCTTGGTGTCCTCGTGAGTGACCCCCACCAGCACACACAGCCCCTCGCCGACGATCTCGCCGACCGTCTCGGGCCCCGACTCACCGGGCACCACGACGCTCGCGCCGTCCACTCTCTGCACCACTGCACGCATGCTGAGAAAACTACCTGGCCGCCATTCGGGGCCGAACAGGTGCAGACCGCCTGCGACGGGACGTATCGGGATGGCACGATGCACGCAGGCGGTGCATCCCCGGGCCCTCCGCGCCGGGAAAGGGCCCATGCACCGGTTGCGAGGGGACGGTCAACGCACATGAGCACATCTGGCGCCGGGCGGTCGCTCGGCCCCGTATCGGTTTCCGCGCCGGTCTCAGCGACGGTCTCCGTGGCGGACCGGCGGGCGGTGTCCGCGACGGAAGCCGCCCCGGCCTCCCGGCCACCCCACCAGCGCACCGGCGTCGAGCTGCCCGAGCCCGTCCGGCACGATCTGGCCACGCTGAAGCTGCCGGAGCTGCGCGCCCTGCGCCGGGACTCGCAGCGCGACGAGGCCGACCTCAGCTATGTGCGGCGGCTGGTGCAGGGCCGGATCGACATCCTGCGTGCCGAACTGGAGCGCAGGGCCGACCCGGAGGCGCCGGTCGTCGACCGGCTTTCCGAGATCCTCGCCGACACCCCGTCGCGGCGGGGCTCGTCCGCCCGGCACGTCACGCTGTCGACGCCGCACGGGGAGGAGTACCGCCGCCTCGCGTCCGACATGCTCGACGAGGTCGGCCTGTCCGACCTCGACGCCCGCACGGACGACGAACTGCACACCGCGATGGGGCGGCTGCTGGCCTACGAGCAGCAGGTCTCGCGGCGCCGGCAGCAGTTGCAGCGGACCGCCGACGACTGCAGCGCCGAGATCACCCGCAGGTACCGGGAGGGCGAAGCCCAGGTCGACGACCTGCTGACCTGACACCGGCCTGCGGCGGTCCTCGGGCGCCGCGCCCCGGCGGCTGCGCGTCACCACCCGGGGCCCGCGGGTCCCGGCATCCGAGGGCGGGCGGAGCGTCACCACCCCGGGCCGCCGGTCCCGGCATCCGAGGGCGGGTGGAGCGTCACCACCCCGGGCCGCCGGTCCCGGCATCCGAGGGCGGGTGGAGCGTCACCACCCCGGGCCGCCGGTCCCGGCATCCGAGGGCGGGGGCGGCGCTGCGCGCGCCGGACGCCCGCCCGAAAAGGGCATGCGGGGGGCTCGGCGGGCGGCCTAGCGTGGGACGCATGAGTGCCGAGACACGTCGGATCGCCGAGACCGAGTTCCCCGACTGGCTGAGGGCGCTGGCCACCGGCTTCCTGCGGCCGCCGGTCGTCACCGACGAGGAGGTCGCGAGCCGCCTCCCGCACACCGATCTCACCCGCACCCGGGGCGCGTTCGACGAGGGCCGCTGTGTGGCGACGTACCGCTCGTTCGCCCAGGAACTCACCGTCGTGGGCGGCGCCCGGATCACGGCGAGCGCCGTGTCCAACGTGACCGTCTCGCCGACCCACCGCCGCCGGGGCCTGCTCACCCGGATGATCACGGACGACCTGGCGGAGGCCAGGGAGCGCGGCGAGGCGGTGTCCACGCTGATCGCCGCGGAGTACCCGATCTACGGGCGGTACGGCTACGGCCCCGCCTCCTCGCTCACCGAGTGGTCCGTCGACGTACCGCGCGCCGGCCTGGACGGCCGCTGGTCGCGCCCGGACGACGGCGGCCGTGTCGACCTGGTCGACGGCTCGGACGTCCGCAAGCTGGGCCCGGAACTGCACGGGCGGCTGGCGGCGCGGCAGCACGGCGTGGTCAGCCGCGACGAGCGGTGGTGGCAGGTCAACACGGGCCAGGCGGTGACGTCCGCGTTCCCGTGGACGGAGCCGTTCTACGCGGTGTACCGGTCGGCCGCCGGTGACGTGGAGGGCCTGCTGACGTACGCGGCCGACGACAAGTGGGGCGACGCCAAGCAGCCGCTGAACACGGCCACGGTCCGGGATCTGATCGCGGTGACGCCGGCGGCGGAGCGGGCGCTGTGGCACTTCGTGTGCTCGGTGGACTGGGTCACCACGGTCCGTTCGGGCGGGCGCGCCCCCGACGACCTGCTCCCGGATCTGCTGCCCGACCCGAGGGCGGCCCGGGTGGTCACACAGGCGGACTTCCTGTGGGTGCGCGTGCTGGACGTCGTACGGGCGCTGGAGGCGCGGACGTACGCGGTGCCGGCGTCGCTGGTGCTGGAGGTCGTCGACGCCTCGGGTCTCGCGGGCGGCCGTTTCGGCCTGACGGCGTCACCGGACGGGGCGGCCTGCGCCCCGTCCTCGTCCGCACCCGATCTGACGCTGGACGTACGGGAGCTGGGTGCGCTGTACCTGGGGGACGCCTCGGCGCTGCGGCTGGCGGCGCTGGGCCGCGTGGAGGAGCACAGCCCGGGAGCGGCGGCGCTGGCGGACAGGGTGTTCCGCACGGCACGCCGCGCGTGGTGTCCGGACGTCTTCTGAGGGGGACGGTCAGGCGCCGGGAGCCACGGCGGGCTCACTGACCCGGACCGGTCAGCAGCATCAAGAGGATGATCGAGCCGATGGCGGTGCAGGTCGCGTTCCTGGCCTTCACCCCGATGGTCAGCATGGCCAGGCCCACCACGCCCATGGCGCCGAACTGCCATTGGATCAGCTGCTCGAAGCCGAGAGCGAAGACGGCCAGTACAAGGGCGAGCAGAGGCATGGGGGTCCCCTCCTTCACGATGGCGGGGAGCGCCGGTGCCCGCACGCCGTTGTACCTGCTGGGCGCCCCGTGAGAGTCGGTCAAGAAGTCAAGTGCCGTACAAATCCTTCTGGTTGACCTAGTTGTTGTCTTCCCTGAGCTGACCGACCAGTAAACTTGTATGAATATTTGCTCGCTTACTTGACTGGAAAGATGCGGTCAAGTGGAAGCTGGCCGAATGGCGTCGCTCAGGACGTCGTGATCTGTCTGATGTGACAAGGCAATTACGCACCTGGTTCGTCTGGTTGTACGGTGGTTGTGTGGCGGTACAGGGAACAGCAGGCGATGACACCACCAAGTACGAGTACGTCGCAGGCAAGTTGCGGGGCGACATCCTGGACGGTGTGTACGGAGCCGGCAAACTGCTGCCGCCGCAGCGTGAGTTGATGGAGAAGTTCGATGTCTCCCGCGCGACCGTGACGAAGGCGCTGCGGGTACTCCGCCAGGAGGGCCTGATCGCGTCACGGCAGGGCAGCGGGGCCCGCGTCCTGGTCCCCGGCGGCAGGTTGCCCCCCGCTCCACAGCCCGCGGCACACGTCGAGCCCCGCCAGGCCCTGGAGACGCTGCAGCCTCACCTCCAGGCAGCTTTCGAGGCGGACGACATCACCATGGATGTCTTCTCGCTGACGTCGGAGACGATGAACCGCCAGCTGGGTGCCCAGATCACCCGGATCCATGACGGCGAAATCCGGCCACGGAGCATTGCGCTGCGGCTGATGGTGCCGGACCCGAGCATCAAGCTCGCCTTTCCGGCATCGCTGGACGACCCCGAGGACGACAGGCCGCGCAGGCGCCATCGCGACACCCTGATCCGCTGTTCCGAGTCGCTGAAGGACGAATTGCGTACTCTCAGGCGACAGCGGCTGGTGCCCCAGGTCTCGGTCCGGATCCGGACGGTCGCCCTGACGCCGATCAGCAAGATGTACCTGCTCAACAAGGATCTGCTCCTCGAGGGCTACTACACCCTGGAAGGAACGGATCCGCAGACCGCCGAGGGCGAGGAGCCGGAGGGCACAACCCTCAACTCGCTCGGCCTCGGTGCCACGCTCTTTCCGTACTCCAAGCCCGACCAGGCACTGAAGGTGGAGACAGCGCAGGCGTTCTTCGACTCCTACTGGGACCTCCTGGCCCGAGATGCGGACTTTGGCGACTGATCGTGTTGCTCACCTCCACTTCCTCCCCCTCCAAGCGGCTGCGGGAGCTGTTCTCCCGTGCCCGGCTCGTCCTGCTGGACTTCGACGGACCGGTGTGCGACCTCTTCGCGCAGCGCAGCGCTCCGGAGATCGCCCGGCGGCTGTGCGAGCGCATCGGCCCTGACGGGCTCCGCCGGGCAGGTATCGACGCGGGCGTCACCGACCCCCTGCGAGTGCTGATCGCCACCCATCGCGCCGACCCCGGCGACGAGTCCGGCCTGGTCCTCGCCGTGCGCAAGCTGCTGGCCGAGGAGGAGACCCTGGCCGCCGCCGGCGCCGTGCCCACTCCCGGGGCCGTTCCCCTCATGGAGCGCCTGGTCACGGCCGGGAAGCTGCTGGGCGTCGCGTCCAACAACTGCGCTGACGCCATCCGTACCCATCTCGTCCTGCACGGTCTCATCGGGTACTTCTCCGATCCAGGCCGTCCGGGCGACGGGCACCGCATCGTGGGCCGGCACGACGATCCGGAGATGATGAAGCCCCATCCGTACGCGCTGGAGGCGCTGCTCAAGGCAACGGGCACAACCCCGGGCGACGGTCTGATGATCGGTGACTCGCCCAACGACGCGCTGGCCGCCGCCGAGGCGGGAGTGCGGTTCATCGGGGTACATCCGGACGCGGCCAAGCGCGCGGCGTTGCGGGACGCGGGTGCCGAACACCTCGTCGACTCCGTGCGCGAACTGCTGGCGGCTGCGCCCTGACCGGTGGATCTGTCTGACGGCTATTCAACTTTCCTGCTGCGCAAGTGGTTTGAGGCTGCAGCTACTCTTGGGTATGAAGGTGTTCGGCGGCCGGCGCGGCCCGCCCGTTGGTGCCATCGGCCTCGAGAGCGCAGGACCCGCATGCCCGATGTAGCCCGTAGTGCCTCCGGACGTGTCGTGGACAGCTGGGAGTCGCTGTACCGAGCAGCAGGCGAGGGCACCCCCCTGGCCGGTTACTACCACCGCAATTACTGCGTGGAACTGCCGCATCCGCTGGCGCGCTCCCTCGCGCTGCCCTCCGGCACCCTCGTCAAGGTGCGGGCCCCGATCCATGGTGCCGGGCAGTTCAACCTGCGGATCTGGCCCGAGGAGGAGCTGCTCTTCGCGATCGAGGGGCGCGTGCAGGGCAGCCCACGCGTGCTCGCCGACCGTCCGGGCTTCACCGTGCACTCGTTCACCGAGGGGGTCGCGCTGTCGGAGCGGCTGGGCCGGGGCGGGCGGCTCGGCCGCGCGCACATCGACGCGCTCGGCGAGTTGTTCCGCCAGACGACCGCCGTGCCCTCCCGGCTGCTTCCGCCCTGCCCCGACGGGTGGCCGGCGGACGGCGACTGCCCCGGCTTCCTCCGGGCGCTGATCGACTTCACCCGCAGCGAGGTGAAGGGCCGGCACGGCAAGGACTTCGGAGCGTTGTTCGACGCGCTGAAAGTGCCGGACGACGCCTTCGAGCGGCTCGCACACCGCGCCGACGGGCTCGGCCGCCGCCCTTTCGTACTCCTCCACACCGACATCCACGGCGGAAACCTCATCGTCGGCTCGGACGGCGGTCTCTCACTGATCGACTGGGAGCTCGCCCTGTTCGGGGACCCGGTGTACGAGATCGCCTCCCACCTTGCCCGGATGCGGTACGCCAGGTGGGCGGAGCGGCGGGCGGCGCTGCAAGCCTGGGGTGCCGCCCTGGCCCGCAGCCGCCCCGAGGCACTGCTGGGGTATCGCAGGGCACTGCGGATCTACCTCGACTTCGAACGTCTCCAGTCGGTCTACATCGATGTCATCCGGCTGGCACAGGGCTTCGCCCGCCGCCCGGACCGGGTCGGCAGGGAACGGGCCGCCGCAGGGATCGAAACGGTCCTGCGGGCCGCGCGCCGACCGCTCGGAGTGCGGCGGACACCGCACCGGCGGCGTATAGAGGAGGCCCTGACACGTACGGCACCCGCGGTGCAGGGTGGCGGGTTCGCGGCCTGATCTGGCCGTCACCTCTTCCGCGGTCCCGAGAGTGACATGGCCGACGGCGTCGGCCACGGCGTCCGCACCGGCCTCGGCTCTGCCGCCGGGCGGAGGCCGAGACGTCCGGCGCCAGGACACGCTGGCTAGGCTCACCCGCATGAACTCCCTTCAGTCGAACGGTATTTCGATCGGTTACGACGACCGCGGCCCGGCGGACGGCCTGCCGGTCGTCCTCGTCCACGGGCACCCGTTCAACCGCGGCATGTGGGACCGGCAGGCCGATGTGCTCACCCGTGCCGGTCACCGCGTCGTCTCCGCGGACCTGCGCGGGTACGGCACGAGCGACGTCGTCCCCGGCACGGTGCCGCTCTCCGTGTTCGCACAGGACACCGCCGCCCTGATGGACGGGCTCGGTATCGAACGGGCCGTGATCGGCGGTCTGTCGATGGGCGGGCAGATCACGATGGAGTTCCACCGGCAGTTCCCCGAGCGGGTGCGCGCCCTGATCCTCGCCGACACCTCGCCGGTCGCCGAGACGCAGGAGGGCAAGGCGTTCCGCAGCGCGATGGCCGACCGGCTGCTGGCCGAGGGGCTCGACGGATACGCCGACGAGGTGATCGACAAGATGGTCGCCCCGTACAACGTCACCGGCATGCCCGAAGTGGCCCGGCACGTCCTCGCGATGATGCGCGCGACCTCCCCGCAGGGAGCCGCGGCCGCCCTGCGGGGCCGGGCCGAACGCCCCGACTACCGCGCCTCGCTGGCCGCGGCCCAGGTGCCCGCGCTGGTGGTGGTCGGCGCGGACGACACGTACACGCCGGTCGCAGAGGCGCGTGCCCTGCACGCCCTGCTGCCGGACGCGTCGCTGGCGATCGTCGAAGGCGCCGCCCACATGCCCAATCTGGAACGCCCGGAGGACTTCAACGCCGCGGTGCTGGAGTTCCTGGGGCGCGTCGCACGGTAGGCGCAGGCCCCGCTACCAGGTCGGGCCGGCGACCTGGCGGGTCGTGGCGTTGATCCGGTTGAAGAGGTTGGTCACGCCGATCATCAACGTGATCGAGGCGAGCTGACGCTCGTCGTAGTGCCTGGCGGCCTCGTCCCACACGGCGTCCGGCACGCCCTCGGAGCTGTCCGCGAGACGGGTCGCGGCCTCGGTGAGCGCGAGGGCGGCCCGCTCGGCGTCGGTGAAGAACGGCGCCTCGCGCCAGGCCGCCACCGCGAAGAGCCGCTCGTCGCTCTCCCCGGCCTTGCGGGCACTCTGGGCACCGCCGACGACGCAGTAGCTGCACCCGTTGATCTGACTCGCCCGCAGGTGCACCAACTCCAGCGTGGTCTCCGGCACGCCGCCCGTGCGGGCGGCCTTGAGCAGGTCGAGGACGGGCTGCATGGCCTCGGGAATGACGACTGCGGGGTTCTTCATACGTGCCTGCATGACTGCTGTCTCCTCTTCGTGTCGTGCTCCGTCACTGCACTGACGGAGCGCGGGGAGCAGATGTGACACGAGGGCGGGAGGATCTTCTGCGGACACTGATCAGAGGCCCTTCGCGCAGACCACGCGCCGGCCCCGAGGGGAGCGTCAGTTCTCCGCGGCCAGGCGCAGCGCGATCCACGGCACGGTGTCGCCGGGCAGCAGGTACCGCTCGATCTCGACGAAACCGTGTTCGAGGGCGAACCGCAGGCCGTCGGGGTTGGATTCCAGGACGACCGTCTCGATCGCCTCGCCGCCGAGCTCGCGCGCCCGTACCAGGCCGCGTGCGTAGATCTCCGTGCCGAAGCCCTGCCCGCGGTGGGCGGCGAGCACGCGCGCGATCACGGTGACCACCGGTTCCTCGCTCGTGGGCGGGCGCACCGTCGAGCAGCCCACGAGCTCGTCACCGAGGTACGCGACCTCCAGGTGATAGCGCCCGGAACGCTCGCGCACCTCGTCGAGCGACAGGGTGGCGGTCGGGATGATCACGTTGTGGACGTACCTCCAGTCCCGGAGCAGGGCGTCGCCGTCGGCCTTCTCGATGCGGAGATCGGTCATCGCAGCAGACAACCGGCTGCATGACGGGGCGTCAACCGGGCACGCGACCCGGGTCCCCGCATCGCCCCGACGCCGCGCATCCCGTCGAGGTCCCGCCCCGCGTGGAGCACTCCCTCACTCTGCTGGACGCGACCTCGTGGAGCACCTGGTTCCGCACCGCCGGGCGAATCGACGGTGTGCCGACGCCCTCGGCCCGGGGTGGCATGAAACACTTTTGCAAGCAGGTGCTTGCAATTGTTAGCACCCGTCGGGCACCATCGAGGCATGGCATCGCTCAACGTCGGCAACCTCGGTGACTACCTCCGCGAGCAGCGGCGCAGTGCGCAGCTCTCGCTGCGGCAGCTCGCCGACGCCGCCGGGGTGTCCAATCCGTATCTGAGCCAGATCGAGCGCGGACTGCGCAAGCCGAGCGCGGAAGTGCTCCAGCAGGTCGCCAAGGCCCTGCGGATCTCCGCCGAGACCCTCTACGTCAGGGCGGGAATCCTCGACGAGCAGGAGCGGGACGAGCTGGAGACGCGTGCCGTGATCCTTGCCGACCCCTCGATCAACGAGCGGCAGAAGCAGGTGCTGCTGCAGATCTACGAGTCCTTCCGCAAGGAGAACGGGCTCGACAGCGCGAGCGCACCCGCGAGCGCCCCCGAGAACACCCCCGTTGACGGCCCCCGCACGGCCGGCGCGGGCGATGCCGATCCGAAGAACGACTGAGACGTACCGATCTGCCTTCCGGGAGGACGACAGTCATGGCCATCACCGATGACCTGCGCAAGACCTTCAGCGACCCGACTCCCCTCTACTTCGCCGCCGGCACCGCCGACCTCGCCGTGCAGCAGGCGAAGAAGGTGCCCGCGCTGCTCGAGCAGCTCGCGGCCGAGGCGCCGGGCCGCTTCGAGGCCGTGCGCAACACCGATCCCAAGGCCGTGCAGGAGAAGGTGACCGCGCAGGCCAAGGAGGCGCAGGCCACCGTGCAGGCCAAGGTCACCGAGGTGCTCGGCAACATCGACACCGACCTGAAGAAGCTCGGCGAGAACGCCCAGGACCTCGCGCTGCGTGGTGTCGGCGTCGCCGCCGAGTACGTCGTCAAGGCGCGTGAGACGTACGAGAAGGTCGCCGAGCACGGCGAGCAGACCGTGCGCGCCTGGCGCGGCGAGGCAGCCGAGGAGCTCACCGAGATCGCCGTGGCCGTCGAGCCGGAGCCCGCGAAGCCCGCGGAGTCGGCGCAGGACGCGAAGCCCGGGGAGGCCAAGGCCGAGACCGGGAAGCCGGCCGCGGCGCGCAAGCCGGCCCCCCGCAAGGCCGCGGCGAAAAAGTCGACGCCTTCGGCCGGGTGACGCCAGGGAGCACGGGCGCCGCGGCGGCGCGGCGCCCCGCCTCCGGCGGGCTCATCGCCTCGGAGGTGTTCGCGGAGGTACCTTGGCCGCGAGGCGCCACAAACCACTGACTAGGCGGTGTTCGGGATGCTGGCTGACAACTTCGACTTCGGGCTCTGGATGATCACCAGGCTCGTCTTCCTCGTGACGTCCGTGACCGCCCTGGTCATGGCAGCTGTTGCCCGTGAGGACGCCTACCGGGCGGCGGACAAGAAGACGAAGTCCTTCTGGCTGATCATCCTCGGTGTCGCGGTCGCCGTGAACCTCTTCATCCCGATGCTGTTCCTGTCGATCGCCGGACTGATCGCCGCGATCGTCTTCTTCGTGGACGTGCGCCCGGCGCTGGCGCAGGTGTCCGGTGGCGGCCGCCGCCGGGGCGGATCCAGCAGCGACGGTCCGTACGGGCCGTACAACGGGGGCCGCTAGCCCGCTGGGCGCGGCGCGCCCGGTCGGCGCTTCTCCTTTGTTCGGACGGGCCTGGTCCACCGAGGACCAGGCCCGTCCGTGCTGCGCGCGGCATGCCGCGGTGGCCTCGCGCGGCCGGCCGCTCCTCCGACGTCGTGGACCGGTGCCTCATGCGTGCTTGTTTGTGTGTGCCGGTGGTCTCTGCCCGCGGGTCAGCGCTCCGCGCGGGCGGATCGGCGGCCCGAGGCCGCTTGGCCGGCCGTCGCCTGGCGCCCGGGGGCGTGCCGCCCGTCCGCGTGGATGCCTGTGCGGTCCGCCCGCAGAAACCGGGCCGGGGCAGGCCCGCCCGAGGTCGGCCGGTCGTCGGAGAATGGTTCCGCGCCCCGCGGCAACGAAGAATGGTTCCGCGCTCCGCGGCAACGCCGTCGGCTCTCGTCGGGGGTCCCGGAATTCTGCCCGTGGTGCCGACCGGTCAGCCGCCCGCCCCGGAACACGCCCGGAAAGCCCCCCCGGGAAGCGGCAACGCCGTCGGCTGCGCGCCTGCTGCTGCGTCAGTCTCCGCGTGGACGCCTGTGCAGCCCGCCCACGCCCCTCGCCGAGAGGCGCGCCCCCGTTGCCTCAGGCCCGGGCGCCGCGGCTCAGGAGCAGGACGGCGACGTCGTCCGTCAGATCGCCGCCGTTCAGGTCGCGCACCTCGCCGACCGCCGCCTCCAGCAGCGACTCGCCGTCCAGCCCCGCCGCCAGCTGGCGGTTGATCATCGCGACCATGCCGTCCTGGCCGAGGCGCTGCTTGGTGTCGGGGCCCTGGCGGCCCTCGATCAGGCCGTCCGTGTACATCATCAAACTCCACGAGCCGCCGAGCTCCACCTGGCGGCGCGGCCAGCGGGCGCGCGGCAGCAGGCCCAGCGCCGGGCCGCCGTCGTCGTACGGCAGCAGCTGCGCCGCCCGGCCATGGCGGGCGATCAGCGGGCTCGGGTGGCCGGCCAGGCAGAGCCCGGCCCGTCGGCCGTCCGGCGCGATGTCCACCGTGCAGAGCGTCGCGAAGATCTCGTCGCTCTCCCGCTCGTGCTCCAGCACCTGCTGGAGCGTGGACAGCAGCTCGTCCCCGCACAGCCCGGCGAAGGTCAGGGCCCGCCAGGCGATGCGCAGCTCCACACCGAGCGCCGCCTCGTCCGGGCCGTGGCCGCAGACGTCGCCGATCATCGCGTGGACCGTGCCGTCGGGTGTGCGGACCGTGTCGTAGAAGTCGCCGCCGAGCAGCGCGCGGGAGCGCCCGGGGCGGTAGCGGGCGGCGAAACGCAGGTCCGAGCCCTCAAGGAGGGGGGTGGGCAGCAGACCGCGCTCCAGGCGGGCGTTCTCCTGCGCGCGCATGCGGGACTCGGCGAGCTTCACCTGGGCGGTGTCGGCGCGCTTGCGCTCCACCGCGTAGCGCACGGCACGGCTCAGCAGACGTCCGTCGAGCTCTTCGCGGACGAGGTGGTCCTGGGCGCCGACCCGTACCGCCTCAGCCGCCAGTCGGCTGTCGCCGGACCCGGTCAGGGCCAGCACCGCGTGGCGCGGCGCGAGACGCAGGACGTGCTTGAGGGTGCCCAGCTCGTCGTCCGCGGTGCGACCGGGCAGGGCGAGGTCGACGAGCACGCAGTGCACGTCGTCGGTGAGCAGTCGCTCGGCCTCGGTGAGATTCCGGGCGGTCCGGATTCGCACGCGGGCGCCGGCCGCGTCGAGCAGCTCCGGGACGCTGATGGTGCCCGCCGGGTCGTCCTCGATGATCAGGAGCGTGAGGTCGCCGCCGCTGGTCGTCCCGCCGGGGGCGGTCTCCGCGACGGGGACGTTCCTCTGTCGCGGTACGGGTACGGGCATCGGTTCTGTTTCCTTCCCTCCCCCCGAGGGCGGCAGGGCGACGAACGACGTCCCGCCAGACGGGGACCATAGCGGTATGCGGTGGCCGAACGGAATGCCGATCAACGAAGAGCCACTGGCATATGCCGCGCATGGGGAGGTAGTTACCGGGCGCGCCATGACGAACATCACGCCGTCATCGCCCGGGCCACCCCTTTCGCCCCATGTGCCGGGTGGCGCACGTCACTTGCGCCGCGGAGCCGGTGTCCGGCCGGCGCCGGGGCGTGCGCGGGCATGGGACGCACATCACGCCCCGGCCCGCGGAGGGCGACCCACGTCACTTGTCCGGGCGCACGACTCCGAGGATGCTCATCGACCCGGCTCCGGCGACGGTGACGTTCCTTCCCGGGCGGGGGGCGTGGATGATCGCGCCGTCGCCGACGTACATCCCGACGTGGCTCGCGTCGGCGTGGTAGATGATCAGATCGCCGGGGCGCATGTCCTTGATCGCGATCCGGGGCAGCAGCCTCCACTGCTCCTGCGAGGTGCGCGGAATGCCGCGTCCGGCGGCCGCCCAGGCCTGTGAGGTCAGCCCCGAGCAGTCGTACGACCCCGGGCCCTCGGCTCCCCACACGTACGGCTTGCCGAGCTGCGCGGTGGCGAACTCGACCGCCTTCCTGCCCTGTTCGCTCGCGCGGCCGTTGATCTCGTCGAGTATGCCCGAGTCGAGCCACTGGCTCTGGGCCCTGTACTGCGCCTGCTGCTCCAGCTGGAGGAGGCGCTGGAGCTCCTCCTTCTCCAGCTTGTCCTCGAGCTTCCTGGCCGCCGCGATCTTGGCCTTGATCTGCTTCCTGGCCTTCTCCTGCTTGAGCCTGTTCTCCTCCAGCCGCTCCCAGTGGGCGCTGGCGTCCTTGCTGTACGCGGCCAAGTCGGCCTGGGTCTGCGTCAGTTCGGCGATGAGGTCCTTCGTGGCCTTCTGGCCCTGCTGGATGCGGCCGACTCCGTCCAGGAAGAGCTGGGGGTCGTCGACGAGCGCCAGCTGCGCCTCGGGCGGCAGGCCGCCTGCGCGGTACTGAGCGCGGGCGGCGGCGCCTGCGCGGTTCTTCAGGTCCTCGATACGGGCCTGGCCCTTGGCCATCTCCTGGGCCAGCTTCACGATTTCGGCCGACTGCTTCTCGGTCCGCTCCTTGGCCAGGTTGTACGCGTCGGTGGCGGACGCGGCCTGGCGGTAGAGCGCGTCGATCTGCAGCCGCACCGCTTCGAGCGAGGCGCTCGGCGGGGGAGGGGCCATCGGTCCGGGCACGGTGACCGAGGCAGGCGGCTGCGGATCCGGGGCCGCGAGCGCGTGGCCGGGAAGCGCGAGCACGGTCAGCGCGCAGACCAGGCTGATCGCTGCGGCAGTGGCACAGCGGCGTCGGTTCACGACTCCCCCTCCGGGCGATCGCCGGCCAATCCCATGTGATTGACCGTCAGTAACTTGGGCGCAACGTCGTGATGGTGTCATGGCAACCGCCAAAACGACAGGCGCGACCGGCACTTCGTCCTCCGCGGATTCCCCACCCCGGCGATGCCTGCCGCTCGTCCCCACCGTCACGACGAGCGGGCCCGTCCCGGTGTTCCCGTGGCCGGATCCGTTCACCCGTCACGGGGTCCGGTTCACAGCAAACCAGGATGTGTTCACCCGTACTGCCGGTTTGTCCCGGTCGGTGGCGAGGATCAGCGCCTGCGAGGTGCGCCGGCCGGCGTCGGGCGCCTCCCGGCGCCTCAGCCGGTGTCGGGTGCCAGTGCTTCCCATGCGACGGTGACCTCGCCCTGCCGCCACCGCCGCCGGTCGTCCCTCAGGGGCCACTCGCCCGCCAGGTCGCCCACCGCCCGGATCCAGCGCTGGCGCGCTCCCAGCGAGGCGTACGGCGCGGCAGCGGCCCAGGCGCGGTCGAAGTCCCGCAGGAACGCGTGCACCGGCTCGCCGGGCACATTGCGGTGGATGAGCGCCTTCGGCAGCCGTTCGGCCAGGTCGGAGGGGCGCTCCAGGGAGCCGAGCCGGGTCGCGAACGTCACCGTCCGCGGCCCCTCCGGTCCGAGCGCCACCCAGACGTGCCGCCGCCCGATCTCGTCGCACGTGCCCTCGACGAGCAGCCCGTCGGGCGCCAGTCGCCCGCACAGCCGCGACCAGACCGCAGCGACCTGGTCCTCGTCGTACTGGCGCAGCACATTGGCCGCCCTGATCAGCGTCGGCCGCTCCTGGGTCGGCACCTCGAAGCCGCCGTGCCGGAAGGTGAGCCCGGCGCGTCGGTACGGCGTCGCGGCGGCGACCCGGGCCGGGTCGATCTCGATGCCGACGACCTCGCACCGCGGCTCGGCGGTGCGCAGCCGCTGGAGCAGCTCCACGGCGGTCCAGGGGGCCGCCCCGTACCCGAGGTCGACGGCGAGGGGGACCGTGGCGCTGCGGCGCAGGGCGGGGCCGTGCGTTGCGGCGATCCAGCGGTCCATGCGGCGCAGCCGGTTGGGGTTGGTCGTCCCGCGGGTCGCGGTGCCGACGGGGCGATTCATGTCACCGAGGGTAAGCGTTCGCGCCGCAGGCCCCGAAACCGGCCGCCCCGGCCTCGGAGACCGGCTTCTCTGGCTTCGAAAACCGGCCGCCCCCGCCTCCGAAGCGGCCGCCCAGCCATGAGAACGGCCGCCCCGGCCTCGGAAACGGGGTGCCCGGCCTCGGAGACCGGCTGCTCGGCCCGGCGAACGGCCGCCCCGCCGGGCGGGCACCGGCCCCCCGGCGCCGGGGCGCCTGCCCGGGCCGGGCCGGCAGGCGGAGGCGCCCTGCGGGACCAGCGCACCTGCCGTACCGGTCCGCGAGGACGGCAATGTTTTGGCAAAGTGGGAGCGGCCTGGAAATGGAAGCTTCCGCTCCGCTGTTGTGCAGGCGTGCGGGACCCCAGCCCCGCAGTTTGTCGTGCCCGCAGCGAGAGGACCGCCGACGTGAGCCAGTACGTCTCCCGCCTCGGCAGCAGCCGGATGGCCCCCCGCCTCCGGTTCCCCGGCGGCCACCGCAAGCCGCGCAGGGTCGCGATGCTCAGCGTCCACACCTCACCGCTGCACCAGCCGGGCACGGGCGACGCGGGCGGCATGAACGTCTACATCGTCGAGCTCGCCAAGCGGCTCGCGGCCATCAACATCGAGGTCGAGATCTTCACCCGGGCCACCACCGGCGGTCTGCGGCCGGTCGTCGAGCTCGCCCCCGGCGTCCTCGTCCGGCACGTCGACGCGGGCCCCTACGAGGGGCTGGCGAAGGAGGACCTGCCGCCCCAGCTGTGCGCCTTCACGCACGGCGTCATGCAGGCGTGGGCGGGCCACCGGCCCGGGCACTACGACCTCGTCCACTCGCACTACTGGCTCTCCGGCCACGTCGGCTGGCTCGCCGCCGAACGCTGGGGCGTTCCCCTCGTCCACGCCATGCACACCATGGCCAAGGTCAAGAACGCCGCGCTCGCCGAGGGCGACACCCCCGAGCCCCCCTCCCGCGTCATCGGCGAGACCCAGATAGTGGGCGCCGCGGACCGGCTGATCGCCAACACGGCGGAGGAGGCCGACGAACTCGCCCGCTTCTACGACGCCGACCCGGCGAAGGTCGCCGTCGTCCACCCGGGCGTCAACCTCGACGTCTTCCGGCCGGACGACGGGCGCGCCGCGGCACGGGCGAGGCTCGGGCTGCCGCAGGACGCGTTCATCCCGCTGTTCGCGGGCCGCATCCAGCCGCTCAAGGCCCCCGACGTCCTGCTGCGCGCCGTCGCGCTGCTGCTGGAGCGCGACCCGTCCCTGCGTCACCGCATCCATGTGCCCGTCGTCGGCGGCCCCAGCGGCAGCGGACTGGCCAGGCCCGAGGGGCTGCAGAAGCTCGCCGCCCGGCTCGGCATCGCGGACGTCGTCCACTTCCGGCCCCCCGTCGGGCAGGTGCAGCTCGCGGACTGGTTCCGGGCCGCGTCGGTCCTCGTCATGCCCTCGCACAGCGAGTCCTTCGGGCTGGTGGCGATCGAGGCCCAGGCGGCAGGAACCCCGGTCGTGGCCGCCGCGGTCGGCGGGCTGCCGGTGGCGGTGCGCGACGAGGAGACGGGTTTCCTGGTCCCCGGTCACGACCCCGCCCACTACGCGGACGTCCTGGCGAGTTTCGTGCGCGACCCGTCGCTGACCGACCGCATGGGCGGGGCCGCCGCCCGGCACGCGCAGTCTTTCGGCTGGGGCACGGCGGCGTCGGCGACGGCGGACGTGTACACGGCGGCGATGTACGAGCACCGCCACCGCACGCGGGCCCATCACCACTGACGTACGCTCCCTGCATGGCTGACGCAGAGCGCGCGACGCAGGTCATCGAGCAGACCCTGAAGGACGCGGAACTCGAATGGGAGAGCCCGGACGCGGGCTCGTACGTCGTCAAACTCCCCGGCACCCGCAAGCTATCGACGACCTGCTCCCTCCTGGTCGGCAGGCACTCGCTCTCCGTCAACGCCTTCGTCATCCGCCACCCCGACGAGAACGACGCGGCCGTCCACCGCTGGCTGCTGGAGCGCAACCTCAAGCTGTACGGGGTCAGTTACGCCATCGACCGGCTCGGCGACATCTATCTCGTCGGCAAACTCCCGCTGTCCGTGGTCACTCCCGAGGAGCTGGACCGGCTGCTCGGGACGATCCTGGAGGCGGCGGACGGCTCCTTCAACACGCTTCTCGAACTGGGCTTCGCGAGCGCCATCCGCCGTGAGTACGCGTGGCGCGTGTCGCGCGGCGAATCCACGCGGAACCTGGACGCGTTCACCAACCTGACCCAGCGGCCCGCCGACTGATCCGGCCCGCCGGTGCCGCCGGCGCGCGACCGCTGCACGGAGCGTGCTGCACGCACGGGACCGTGACCGACGTGCCGGACTTCGTGGGGGATCCACGCACCCGGCTCGAGGCGTACGGCTCTGGGGGCGCCCGACGGAACCCCACGCGGCCCAGCGCGAACTGACCTGGTGACGACCCGTGTTGCCGTTCCCCGTATCCTGACGTCCGTCGACCAGACGGCCGTCTCCGTCACCGCCCCGGCCTCGTCGGCGCGGGGGCCGCCGCCCGGGTGAGGACCGGGCGGGACCCCTCAGGCGTCGACGGGCTCGGTCTTCCCGGGGGCGGGCTCCGCAGCCTCGGGCCGGACGTTCTCGGCCAGCGCCCGGCGCAGCAGGAGTGTGTACCCGGCCGCCGCGACGCAGCCCACGGCCGCGCAGCCGATCCACAGGACGTCCGGACCCGGGCCGTCGACCACCCAGCCGGCCAGGATCGGCGCGACGAATCCGGCGACCGCCCAGGACATGCCCATCACGCCCTGGTAGCGGCCGCGGGCGTGCTCGGGGGCCAGGCGGGCCGTCGCGGCGGCGTTGGTCGGCACGTGCACCATTTCGCCGACGGTCCACACCACCACGGTGGCCGCGAACAGCAGAGGCGTGCCGGCGAGGGCCGTGACTCCCGTACCGGCCGCGAAGAGCAGCGAGGAGACGGTGAGCAGCGCGGCCGGCGAACGCTTGTCGGTGATCTTGTTGACCAGCAGCTGGAACGCGACGATCACCACGCCGTTGACCGCGATGACCATGCCGTACGAGTCGGCCGACAGGCCCTCGGCCGCCATGGTCAGCGGCAGGCCCACCCAGGGGGCGGTGAAGATCAGGCAGACGAGCAGGTTGAGCAGGACCAGCGTCCTGAAAGGCCCGTCCTTCAACACGTCGACCACGGTCATCCGCTCGGCCTCCGAGGTGCCCGCGGTGGCGTCGGACGGCTTCTCGGGACGCGTCTCCGGCAGCCGCAGGAAGACGATCAGCGCGCACAGGGAAGTGGCGAGGGCGTCGACCACGAACAGGGTCCGGTACCCGAGGAAGATCGCGGCGCCGCCGCCGAGAGCGGCGATGGCGAAGCCGAGGTTGAGCGCCCAGTAGTTCAGCGCGTAGGCCCGGCGCAGCCCCGACTCGGGCACGAGGTCGGCGATGGTGGCGCTGATCGCGGGGCGTACGGCCTGCATCGCCACGCCCATCAGCAGCACCACGGCCGCGATGCCCCAGGCGCTGGTCACCACGGCGAGCCCGGCGGCGCACGCGCCGCCGGCCAGATGCATCGAGATCATCGTGGGGCGCCGGCCCCACCGGTCGGTCAGCATGCCGCCCAGCGGCGACCCGGCGACGCCCCCGAGTCCGTGCAGCGCGACGACGAGGCCCGCGTACCAGGCGGAGTAGCCCAGCTCCTGGGTGAGATAGAGCGACAGGAAGGTGAGGACGAAAGCGCCGGTACGGTTCACCAACGTCGAGGTCCACAGCCACCAGAAGCCCCCGGGCAGTCCCGAGACGGTCCCGCGCAACGCGCGTCTGAACGAGGCGACGGACATGACGGAGACCCCCGGGTGTAAGCAGCTCAAGCAGCATCCGTAACTTACTGAGCCGCCTCGTCACGCCGCCACTCATTTGACGGCGGCCGTCGATCGAGTCCGCCCCTCGGGCACCCGCGCCGGGGACGCGGGCCGTCGATTAGGCTCGGGCCCATGGCCGACGCACCGTACAAGCTGATCCTCCTCCGCCACGGCGAGAGCGAATGGAACGCGAAGAACCTGTTCACCGGCTGGGTGGACGTCAACCTCACGGAGAAGGGCGAGAAGGAGGCAGTCCGCGGCGGTGAGCTGCTCAAGGACGCCGGCCTGCTCCCCGACGTTCTCCACACCTCGCTCCAGAAGCGGGCCATCCGCACCGCGCAGCTCGCGCTGGAGGCCGCGGACCGTCACTGGATCCCGGTCCACCGCTCCTGGCGCCTGAACGAGCGCCACTACGGCGCGCTGCAGGGCAAGGACAAGGCCCAGACGCTGGCCGAGTTCGGCGAGGAGCAGTTCATGCTCTGGCGCCGCTCGTACGACACGCCGCCGCCGGTCCTCGCCGACGACAGCGAGTTCTCGCAGGCCAACGACGCCCGCTACGCGACGATCCCGAGCGAGCTGCGCCCGCGCACCGAGTGCCTCAAGGACGTCGTCGAGCGCATGCTGCCGTACTGGTACGACGGCATCGTCCCCGACCTGCTGGCCGGCCGCACGGTCCTGATCGCCGCCCACGGCAACAGCCTGCGCGCGCTGGTCAAGCACCTCGACGGCATCTCCGACGCGGACATCGCGGGCCTGAACATCCCGACGGGCATCCCGCTGGTCTACGAGCTCGACGCCGACTTCAACCCGGTCACGCGGGGCGGCACCTACCTCGACCCGGACGCGGCGGCGGCGGCGATCGAGGCCGTGAAGAACCAGGGCAAGAAGAAGTAGCCCACGTGCGCAAGCCCCCTGCCTGCGGTTTCCCCGCCGGGAGGGGGCTTGTTGCTGTGTCGGGCCGTCGCTGGGATTGATCACGTCGTGGTCAGCGCCGGACGAAGCCCGATCGCGGCCGGCTCCTCACCAGTGCCTGCGCTCCGCATCGCAGGGGTACTTCTCGGCGGCGTGCTCGTCATGAATAGAAGCCGACCCAGTACTCGTCATGACCGCATGCGAAATCGCCTGGACGCTCCACCCGCAGTGCCTCGTACCGCGCAGCGAACACATCCAGAGCCTCGTGGAGCGAGCAGCCGAGGTGCTCACGGAGTGCAATGAGGCCGAGGATGATCTGCTTCTTGAGGATGTGGTCGTCGGCAACGTCGACTGCGGCACCATCGGTCATGCCGTGATCGAAGCTGATCAGGGCCTCGTCGGCAACAAGGTTTGATGCTGTGCCCCACCCCGACGGGAGAAGGAATCGCATCGCCGCTCGTCCGTCGATGCACCGAGGACCGGCCCGAGCCACCGGCGCGGACGTACACCGCGCCGGCGCCCCGGAGCGCGGAAGGTCCCGGTCCCTTCTTTCGGGGCGGGACCTCGTCCGCGTGCCGATGTCGGCTAGCCGCAGCAGCCGCCGCACTGGCAGGGCGCGCCCGACTGGCAGCCGCAGCCGCAGCCCGAGCCGCACCCGCAGGCGCCGAGGACGGGCAGGAAGACGACTTCGACGGAGCTCGCTTCCTGCGGGGAGTCGGTCATGGGGGACTCGGCCATGGGTGCCTCCTCAAGGGCGCGCGCTGTCGGGCGCACGCGTCACCGGCATACGGAAATGCCGCCTTCGCCCATTGCATCCCCGGCAGGCCCGGCGCATCAACGGCGCACATGCGCAAGAGCCCCCAGTGCGCCGCCGAATGCCGCCATGCGCCCTCGGCTACGCGCCCTCGACCGCGGTCTGCTGCTGGAGCTCGTCCGCGTGCTCGCCCGTCACCAGGTACACCACGCGCTTGGCCACCGACACCGCGTGGTCCGCGAAACGCTCGTAGTAGCGGCCGAGCAGCGTCACGTCCACGGCCGTCTCGATGCCGTGCTTCCAGCGGTCGTCCATCAGGTGCTGGAAGAGCGTGCGGTGCAGCAGGTCCATCTCGTCGTCGTCCTGCTCCAGCTGGAGCGCCAGGTCGACGTCCTTGGTGATGATGACCTCCGCCGCCTTCGCCATCAGGCGCTGCGCCAGCTGCCCCATCTGCAGAATCGTCGCGTGCAGGTCGTTCGGCACCGCGCGGTCAGGGAAGCGCAGCCGCGCCAGCTTCGCCACGTGCTGCGCGAGGTCGCCCGAGCGCTCCAGGTCGGCGCTCATCCGCAGCGACGTCACCACGATCCGCAGATCCGTGGCGACCGGCTGCTGCCGGGCCAGCAGGGCGATCGCACGCGCCTCCAGGTCGTGCTGGAGGTCGTCGACCTTCTGGTCGGCGGCGATCACGCTCTCGGCCAGCTTGAGGTCGGCGTCGAGCATGGCCGTCGTGGCGCGCCCGATCGCCGACCCGACCAGCCGGGCCATCTCGACCAGGCCCTCGCCGATCGAGTCAAGTTCCTCGTGGTACGCGTCACGCATTGGGTGTCCCTCTCTTGATGCGACCGGGTTCGGGTGGGCTCCGAACCCCCACGCTCCCACGTTCGGCCCTTTAGTGGTCCTAACGCTCCCCCGCAAATGAACCACCACTATCCCCTTGGTGAACTCTGAGCGACGACTGTTCGAGGTGCCACTCGTTTGGCTGGGAGCGGGTCCGGGACCCCGCATAACCTGGGATGCATGGACGTGAACGCGGCGGTCGCCGCAGCAGCAGCGATCGCCGGGCTGTGCACCGGCGTCATCGCGGTGCTGGCGTTCCGCTGGAGCGAGCGGGAACAGAAGCGCCCCACGCGCACCTCGCTCCACACCGACGCCGTGCTGCCGCCCGGCGTCGACACCGTGCTGTCCGTGCTCCGTTCCTCCGCGGTCGTCCTCGACGAGTCCGACTCGGTCGTCAAGGCCAGCTCCGCGGCGTACGCGCTCGGTCTGGTCCGCGGCGGGAAGCTCGCCGTCGAACCGATGCTGCACATGGCCCGTGACACCCGGCGCGACGGCGAGATACGGCAGGTCGAGCTGGACCTGCCCCGGCGCGGCACCGGCCGCGGCGAAGCCCTGGCCGTCTCCGCACGCGTCGCCCCGCTCGGCTCGCGCCTCGTCCTCCTCCTCGTCGAGGACCTCACCGAGGCACGCCGGATAGAGGCGGTGCGGCGCGACTTCGTCGCCAACGTCAGCCATGAGCTCAAGACCCCGGTCGGTGCGCTCTCCCTGCTCTCCGAGGCGGTCATGGACGCCTCGGACGACCCCGAGGCGGTCATGCGCTTCGCCGGCCGCATGCAGATCGAGGCGACCCGGCTCACCAACCTCGTACAGGAGCTCATCGACCTCTCCAGGGTCCAGAACGACGACCCGCTGGAGGACTCCGAGCCCGTGCGCGTGGACGAACTGGTCGCCGAGGCCATCGACCGCTCCCGGCACACCGCGTCCACCAAGCAGATCACCATGGCCGCGGGAGGAGCCGCCGACCTCAGCATCTGGGGAAACCGCGGTCAGCTCGCCGCCGCCCTCGGCAACCTCGTCGAGAACGCGGTCAACTACTCACCGGCCCGTACGCGCGTCGGCATCTCCGCCCGCCGGGTCAGCGCACCCGGGGGCGACCTCATCGAGATCGCCGTCACCGACCAGGGCATCGGCATCTCCGAGAAGGACCGCGAGCGGATCTTCGAGCGGTTCTACCGCGTCGACCCCGCCCGCTCCCGTGCCACCGGAGGGACCGGCCTCGGTCTCGCCATCGTCAAGCACGTGGCCGCCTCGCACGGCGGGGAGGTCACGGTGTGGAGCTCGGAGGGACAGGGCTCCACGTTCACCCTGCGGCTGCCCGAGGCGGGCGCCGCACGGGACCGCTCCACCAGCACCGGCCCGGATCGCGTCGACGAGGACGACGACCGGCCCTACGACACCGATCCGAACAGTGAAATTCCTGCCCCGGAGGTCCTTCCGTGACCCGAGTGCTCGTCGTCGAGGATGAGGAATCCTTCAGCGACGCCCTGTCCTACATGCTCCGCAAGGAGGGCTTCGAGGTCGCAGTGGCGACCACGGGTCCCGAGGGTCTCGACGAGTTCGAGCGCAACGGCGCCGACCTCGTGCTCCTCGACCTGATGCTGCCCGGCCTGCCCGGTACCGAGGTCTGCCGCCAGCTGCGCGGCCGCTCGAACGTCCCGGTCATCATGGTGACCGCGAAGGACAGCGAGATCGATAAGGTCGTCGGGCTGGAGATAGGAGCCGACGACTACGTGACCAAGCCCTTCTCCTCGCGGGAGCTGGTCGCCCGCATCCGCGCGGTGCTGCGCCGCCGCGGTGAGCCGGAGGAGGTCACCCCGGCGGCCCTGGAGGCCGGCCCCGTCCGCATGGACGTGGACCGCCACGTCGTCACCGTCTCCGGCGGCAAGGTCGACCTGCCGCTGAAGGAGTTCGACCTGCTGGAGATGCTGCTGCGCAACGCGGGCCGGGTCCTGACCCGTATGCAGCTCATCGACCGGGTCTGGGGCGCTGACTACGTCGGCGACACCAAGACCCTCGACGTCCACGTCAAGCGCCTGCGCGCGAAGATCGAGCCGGACCCGGGAGCCCCGCGCTACCTGGTGACGGTCCGCGGCCTGGGCTACAAGTTCGAGCCGTAGACAGCGCGAGCGGAACGCGTACCACGTGCACCGGCGCCGGCACCGGCGCTTCGAGCGCGTCCGGCACGCATGCCGGAAGGGCGCCCACCGATCTCGGTGGGCGCCCTTCCCGTACGCCTGGTGCGCGGTGCCTCAGTGACCCGAGCCGTGCGACGCCGACGCCGAGTCCGACGGGGACGCCGCCTCGCCGCCCGCGGCCTCGCGCTGCGCGTCCGAACCGGCCGGAGAGCCCGACGGGGAACCGGCGGGAGAGCCGGACGGCGACTGGGCGGCCGGCTGCTTGGCCGGCGGCTTCGGCGACGAGGACGGGCCGAAGCCCGCGTAGTAGCCGGTGGCCGGGACGACGAACGCCAGCATCTTCACGTCGCCGGTCTCGCTGAAGCGGAAGACGACCTCCTGCGTGTTGCCGTCCTTCACCGCCTCGTGGCCGCCCGAGATCACGGCGGACGCGTTGCCCTTGCCGCCGACGATCACCGAGCCGCCCGCCGGGACCGTGATCGGGCCCGAGCCCTTGGCCGCCTTGAGCTCGACCTTCGCGTCGGTGCCCGGGAGCGTGATCGAGTCGAGGGTCTGCTTCTGGAGGCCGTCGTTGAAGATCGTCAGGCTGACGACCGCCTGGCCGTCGGCCGCGGCCTCGGGCTGCGTGATGACGGTCGCGTTCTGGAGCTTGAGGTCGTCGACGGCCGTCGCGGCGTTGTCCGGCTTGACGCCGAGGGTCTGCGCGTCGTTGCCCGCACCGCAGGCGGAGAGCGAGGCGATCGAGAAGACGATGGCAGCGCCGGCGAGGGCACCGCGTCGAAGGCTGCTGCTCACGGCGGCGGCATCTCCTTGGACGTACGGACTGTTGGGTGGCTGTCACCGGCCTGTGGCGTCAGCTCGCGCTCAGGTTACCGAGCCGCAGGTCGGGCCCCGCACCCGACCCGCCCTTTGCCCGCGCCGCCCGCGTACCGGGGGGCCACGGGCGGCGGCGGGAGCACGCTTTCGGACTTCGGAGGCTGCTCCGATCATGCCGATACGGGCACCGTTCACATAACGGCGGTGATCAATTTCCCGGGCGGCCACGCTTTCCTTACGAATAGCCCGAGGTGATCAATTTTGGATTCGGTGGCGTCTGGGCCGTACGAGTGACCGATCCTCGAACGGACTACATCAACTCGGCCATCGAGAACCCGGCAAATCAGGACGTTCAACCCCTTGGAAGGAGGGTGCGCGGTGTGTAACGTGTGCGTTTCTGTGTGCCCGCGCAGCCGCTCCGACCTGCGAATACCCCCCTCCGCGAGCTGTCCGCAGCACGTCCGTGTCGCTGTTGTCAAGCCCCGAGATATGCCCTGACCTGCGAAAACGCCATTCAGAAGAAGCTGTATCCGTGTTACCCTGGATAGCCACGGAAGGGGTACCTGTCACATGACGTTCAAGGTTGGCGACACCGTGGTCTATCCCCATCACGGGGCCGCGCTGATCGAGGCCATCGAAACTCGCCAGATCAAAGGCGTGGACAAGACCTACTTGGTGCTCAAGGTCGCCCAGGGCGACCTGACGGTTCGCGTACCGGCGGACAATGCGGAGTTCGTCGGCGTTCGCGATGTGGTCGGTCAGGACGGGCTCGACCGGGTCTTCGAGGTTCTTCGCGCACCTTACGCGGAGGAGCCGACGAACTGGTCCCGGCGCTACAAGGCAAATCTCGAGAAGCTCGCCTCCGGCGATGTCATCAAGGTCGCCGAAGTGGTACGTGACCTGTGGCGACGCGAGCGTGAGCGTGGGCTTTCCGCCGGTGAGAAGCGGATGCTCGCGAAGGCGCGCCAGATCCTGGTGAGCGAACTCGCTCTCGCGGAGAACACCAACGAGGACAAGGCCGAGGCCCTGCTCGACGAGGTCCTCGCGTCCTGACGGACGACTGATGCCGCGGTGCCCGCTGACACGCTGGATGATCCAGCCTGTCGCCGGGCGCTGCGGCATGTTCGTCCACGAGTGTCATGTCGACGTCTCACGTCGACCACCCGCCGCTCGCACATCACACCGCGCCTCGCACATCACACCGTGCGCTGTTGTGGTGTGCCGGGCCCGGGCGGCTGGCGCAGACCAGTGGTCACGGAAGGGTCCGGTCAAGGCGTCGCGCTCGGCACTCCCCCCACCTGACGGCCGGGGGCATGCCCAGGCCATACCCATGTCGGCCGAGGAAACAAACCTGCCGGAGTGCAACCGATGCCAGACCAACCGCGCCCCTACCGCACCGCAGCCGTGATCCCGGCCGCCGGCCGGGGCGTGCGCCTCGGACCGGGCGCCCCCAAGGCCCTGCGCACGCTGAGCGGCACCCCCATGCTCGTTCACGCCGTCCGCGCCATGGCCGCGTCCCGCGCCGTCTCCCTCGTCGTCGTCGTGGCGCCCCCGGACGGTGCCCCCGAGGTCAAGCGCCTCCTCGACGCCCACGCCCTGCCGGAGACGACGGACTACCTCGTCGTACCCGGCGGCGACAGCCGCCAGGAATCCGTACGCCTCGGGCTCGACGCCCTCCCCGACGGCATCGACATCGTCCTGGTCCACGACGCGGCGCGCCCGCTCGTGCCCGTCGACACCGTGGACGCCGTCATCGAGGCCGTGCGCGACGGCGCGCCCGCCGTCGTACCGGCGCTGCCGCTGGCCGACACCGTCAAGGAGGTCGAGCCGGCACCGCAGGGCGAGCCCGAGCCGGTCGTCGCCACCCCCGACCGCGCCCGTCTGCGCGCCGTCCAGACCCCGCAGGGCTTCGACCACGACACCCTCGTCCGCGCACACCGGACCGTGACCGGCGACGTCACCGACGACGCGAGCATGGTCGAGCAGCTCGGACTGAAGGTCGTCGTCGTGCCCGGCCACGAAGAGGCCTTCAAGGTGACCCGGCCGCTCGACCTCGTCCTCGCCGAGGCCGTACTCGCCCGCAGGAGGGCCAACGATGGCTTCTGAGCCGCTCAGCCTCCCCCTCGTCGGCATCGGCACCGATGTGCACGCCTTCGAGAAGGGCCGCGAACTGTGGTGCGCGGGTCTGCTCTGGGAGGACGCCGACGGCTACGGGCTCGCCGGCCACTCGGACGGTGACGTCGCCGCGCACGCCGCCTGCGACGCCCTGTTCTCCGCCGCCGGCATCGGCGACCTCGGCGCCCACTTCGGCACCTCCCGGCCCGAGTGGTCCGGCGCCTCCGGCGTCACCCTCCTCGCGGAGGCCGCGCGGATCGTGCGTGCCGAGGGTTTCGAGATCGGCAATGTCTCCGTTCAGGTGATCGGCGTGCGCCCGAAGATCGGCAAGCGGCGCGACGAGGCGCAGAAGGCGCTCTCGGCCGCCGCGGGCGCCCCCGTCTCCGTGTCCGGCACCACCACCGACGGGCTCGGCCTGACGGGACGTGCCGAGGGGCTCGCCGCCGTCGCGACCGCGCTCATCGTGCGGAGGGGCTGAATCCGCTCCCCGGGCGATATCACAAGTTGCCCCGCGAAACCCACAGGGGGCGCGGGGCACTGCCATCCGCCCACTACCCTTGATGCGTGACTATTCGCCTGTACGACACCAGCGCCCGGCAGATCCGTGACTTCACCCCCCTCGTACCGGGTTGCGTCTCGATCTACCTGTGTGGCGCCACCGTGCAGGCCGCACCGCACATCGGGCACATCAGGTCCGGCCTCAACTTCGACATCATGCGCCGCTGGTTCGAGTACCGCGGCTACGACGTGACGTTCATCCGCAACGTCACGGACATCGACGACAAGATCATCCACAAGTCGGCCGAGCAGGACCGGCCGTGGTGGTCCATCGGCTACGAGAACGAGCGCGCGTTCAACGACGGCTACGAGGCACTCGGGTGCCTCCCGCCCACCTACGAACCGCGCGCCACCGGCCACGTCACCGAAATGGTCGAGATGATGCGCGGTCTCATCGAGCGCGGCCACGCGTACGAGGCGGACGGCAGCGTCTACTTCGACGTGCGCTCCTTCCCCGACTACCTGGCGCTGTCCAACCAGGACATCGACGACCTGCGCCAGCCCGCCGAGGAAGGCATCACCGGCAAGCGCGATCCGCGCGACTTCGCCATGTGGAAGGCGACCAAGCCGGGCGAGCCCGACTGGGAGACGCCCTGGGGGCGCGGCCGCCCCGGCTGGCACCTCGAGTGCTCGGCCATGGCCCACAAGTACCTGGGCTCCGCTTTCGACATCCACGGCGGCGGCCTCGACCTGATCTTCCCGCACCACGAGAACGAGATCGCCCAGGCCAAGGCCTTCGGTGACGACTTCGCCTCCTACTGGGTGCACAACGCCTGGGTCACCATGAGCGGCGAGAAGATGTCCAAGTCGCTCGGCAACTCGGTGCTCGTCAGCGAGATGGTCAAGAACTGGCGCCCCATCGTGCTGCGTTACTACCTCGGCACCCCGCACTACCGCTCGATGATCGAGTACAGCGAGGAGGCACTGCGGGAGGCCGAGTCCGCGTTCGCCCGCATCGAGGGCTTCGTGCAGCGCGTCGTGGAGAAGGCGGGGGGCGTCGTCGCGCCCGCCGACGAGGTGCCGCTCGCGTTCGCCGAGGCCATGGACGACGACCTCGGGGTGCCCCAGGCCCTGGCCGTCATCCACACCACCGTCCGCCAGGGCAACTCCGCCCTGGCCGCCGACGACAAGGAAGCCGCCGTGGCGCGCCTCGCCGAGGTCCGTGCCATGCTCGGCGTCCTCGGCCTCGACCCGCTCGACGAGCGGTGGGCGGGCGAGGGAGACCGCGGCGACGACCTCCATGGCGTGGTCGACTCCCTGGTGCGCCTGGTGCTCGAGCAGCGCGAGGCCGCCCGCTCCCGCAAGGACTGGGCCACCGCCGACGCCATCCGCGACCAGCTCGGTCAGTCCGGGCTCGTCATCGAGGACAGCCCCGACGGACCGCGGTGGACCCTCGGGCCCCGCTGAGCCGCAGGCGCGATGTGCCGCCCGGACCGCCGGGCGGCACACTTCCTTACGTACACACTTTTGTTTGAGCGAGCTTTACAGAAACAGGTAGGTCATGGCCGGGAACAGCCAGCGCAGGAACCGCCGCACGTCCAACAAGAAGGGCGCGCAGGTCGGCAGCGGTGGCAAGCGGCGCCGCTCACTCGAGGGCAAGGGGCCGACGCCGCCCGCGTCCGCGCGCAAGGGACACGTCAAGAACCGCATCGCCAACGCCAAGGCCAAGCAGGCCCAGCGCCGTCCCGTCGCCCGCCGCGGCGGCAAGGGCACCTCGGAGATGGTCGTCGGCCGCAATCCGGTCTTCGAGGCGCTGCGCGACGGCGTGCCCGCCTCCACGCTCTACGTGCAGCAGTTCATCGACAACGACGAGCGCGTCCGTGAGGCGCTCCAGCTCGCCACCGGCCGCGGCAACATCAACATCATGGAGGCGCCGCGCCCCGAGCTCGACCGCATGACGAACGGGCTCAACCACCAGGGCCTGGTGCTCCAGGTCCCGCCGTACGAGTACGCCCACCCCGAGGACCTCGCGGCCGCCGCCTTCGACGACGGCGACGACCCGCTGATCGTCGCGCTCGACGGCGTGACCGACCCGCGCAACCTGGGAGCGGTCGTCCGCTCCGTGTCGGCGTTCGGCGGCCACGGCGTCGTCGTGCCCGAGCGCCGGGCGGCCGGCATGACCGCCGGCGCCTGGAAGACCTCGGCCGGCACGGCCGCGCGCACGCCGGTCGCGCGCGCCACCAACCTGACCCGCGCACTGGAGTCGTACCAGAAGGCCGGTCTGACCGTCGTCGGCCTCGCCGCCGACGGCGACACCGAGGTCGGCGAGCTGGAGGCGCTCGGCGGCCCGGTGGTGATCGTGGTCGGCAGTGAGGGCAAGGGCCTGTCCCGCCTGGTCGGGGAGACCTGCGACTACCTGGTCCGCATCCCCATGCCCGGTGGCGCGGAGTCCCTGAACGCGGGCGTCGCGGCGGGCGTCGTGCTGTACGAGGCGGCCAAGCGCCGCTGACCGGCACGGCCGGGGCCCAAGCCGGCCAGGGCAGGGGCCGTTGGTGGTTGTGGTTCGGGGTGGTTTCCTCGGGTGGGGCCGGGGCGCGGCCGGGGCCCAAGCCGGCCAGGGCAGGGGCCGTTGGTGGTTGTTGTTCGGGGTGGTTTCCTCGGGTGGGGCCGGGGCGCGGCCGGGGCCCAAGCCGGCCAGGGCAGGGGCCGTTGGTGGTTGTTGTTCGGGGTGGTTTCC
>NZ_JBFAOY010000020.1:0-60093 GCF_040675505.1 Streptomyces sp. NPDC049597 | reverse complement strand
TCCTCGGGCGGGGCCGGGGCGCGGCCGGGGCCCTGGCCGGCCAGGGCAGGGCAGGGGCGAGCGAGGTGTTTCCGGGGCGTGCCCGTGTCGGGCAGACCCGGAAAACCCCGGTCGAAAAGGCTCAAGAGGAGCGCTTGACGGGTCTCGGACAGATCAGGCCCGTCGGGGCCGTGCCCTAACCACACGTCACTCGGTTAGATGAGTGTGGACACCAGAACGCCCCGGTCCGGGTTCGATGATCAGCCTGCACTGAGCATGGTCAAGGTGGACTGCGATCCCGCGCAGGTCATCGTCAACCACGCCAGCTTCCGGGTGCAGCTCGGCCAGCGCCGGCGCCCCGTACGTGCCCTGGCGGACACCGCCCGGTTCGCCTCCGTCGGCGGGGGCGCCGGGCGACGCAAGGCGCCCGTCGTGTGGAGCGGCAGGTCCGCCCCCGGGGACTCCGGCGCCACCGGTCTCCTGCAGGCCGTGCGCAACTCCACCCTCGAGCACGACCCCTACAACGCCGGCGCCACCCAGGTCATGCCGCGCGTCGACCTCGGCAACGACACCGTGCAGCACCCCGCGCTCACCGACACGCGCCCCTTGCTGCCGCCCATGCGCCAGCCCGTCGGCGCCTACGACGCGTACGACTCCTACAGCCAGGGGGACCAGAGCAGCCCGGACGGTCATGACACGTACAGCAGGGACGCCTACAGCGCGGACGCGTACGGCAGGGACACGTACGACACGTACGGCCACAGCACGTACGACCCGGGGCCGTACGCCGAGATCTCTCGCGGCGCCGCGGCACCCGCGACCCACCGGGCCGCCGGCGACCCGACCCGGCACGCGTACTACCCCGGCCGCCGCCTGAACCTCGGCGTGGTGCTCCTGCCGCTGCGCGTGTTCCTCGGACTGATCTCCGTGTACGCCGGCATGGGCAAGCTCTGCGACCCCGTCTACTTCGACGGCGGCGACCGCGGCTCCCTGGTCAAGTGGCTGAGCTCGCTCCACCCCTGGGCACTGGCCGAGCCCCTGCGCGACTTCGCGCTCGCCCATCCCGTCGGCGCCGGACTCACCGTCGCCTTCCTCCAGGTCGTCGTCGGCGTCCTCACCGTCCTCGGCCTGTGGCAGCGCCTCGCCGCCGTCATCGGCGCGCTGCTGTCCTCCGTGCTGATCCTCACCGTCAGCTGGCGGAGCGTCCCCGTCTACGACGCCCCCGACTTCATCTTCCTCGCCGCCTGGTCTCCGCTGATCATCGCGGGCGCCCCCGTCTACTCCCTCGACGGACGCCTCGCCGGCGAGGCGTGGCGCACCCTCGGCCCCCGCTCCGAGATCTGGGACCTGCGCCGCCGCGTCCTGAGCCGCGGCGGACTCGTCGCCGCCGTCGTCGTCGGCCTCACCATGCTCGTCGGCTCCATGCTCGGCGGCGCCGTCCGCTCCACCGAGGTCGTCACCGTCCCCGGCCCCGACCAGAACCCCCGCAACCACCTGCCCGGCGCCGCGCTCCCGCAGGAATCGAGCACCGAACGCGCCCCCTCGAGCCGGCGCCAGGGCACGCCGACCCCGTCCGCCAGCCGCTCGGGCACCCCCGCCTCCAAGCCCTCCGCACCCGCCGAGGACACCGTCCGCGAGACCGGCCAGGTCGGCGGCTCCCCCAGCCACACCCAGGGCACCGGCCAGCAGCCCCCCACGGGCTCCCAGTCCGCCCCGCCGCCCACCAGCGCGGGCCCCACGTCCAGCGGCGGCACCGGCTCCGGCGGCAGCTCCGGGGGCTCCCCCAGCGGCTCCACCGGAGGCGGCGGAGGAGGCGACGGCGGCAGCGGCGACTCCGGGAGCGGTGCCGTCATCGGCGGCCTGCTGGGCTGAGACCGCACACGCCGGGAGGGCGGTCACCGGAAGCGTCCGGTGACCGCCCTCCCGGCGTACGGCCCCTCGACCGCGCCGCGACGCCTGCTGACGCCGGCTCAGCGCACCTGCGAGGCGAGCTCCTTGGCGGCCTCCGTCAGATCCTTCGCCGTGTCGATCGCCCGCCAGTACGCCCCCTGCGGCAGGGGGAAACCAGCCAGTCGCCGCTCACGCGCCAGCCGCGGGAACGTCGTGCGCTCGTGGTCACCGACGTCCGGCAGCAGCCCCGTGAACGCCGCCGAGAACACGTACACGCCCGCGTTGATCAGATACGGCGACGGCGGCGACTCGATGAAGTCCGTGATGTGCCCGAACGCGTCCGTCTCCACCGCGCCCCACGGGATCCGCGGACGCGCCAGCGCCAGCGTCGCCGTCGCATCCCTCTCCCCGTGGAACGCCGCCATCTCGCGCAGCGAGAACCGCGTCCAGATGTCACCGTTCGTCGCGTACCACGGCTGATCGGGGTGCGGCAGGCTCTGCGCGGCGTACTTCAGACCGCCGCCGCGGCCCAGCGGCTCGCTCTCCACCACCGTCGTGACCCGCAGCGGCAGATCGGCGCTCTCCAGCCACTTCTGGAGCACCTCGGCGAGATGGCCGCACGAGACCACGGCATCGGTCACGCCCTCCGCGGCCAGCCAGGCCAACTGGTGCCCGATGATCGGCATCCCCGTGCCCGGGATCTCCACCATCGGCTTCGGGCGGTCGTCGGTGTACGGGCGCAGCCGGGAGCCCTGGCCACCGGCCAGGACCACGGCCTGCGTGGGGTACGTAGGCGTCTGCATGCCGTGAACGATATGCGCACCGCCGGACACGCCACAGACCGGACCCGCGAGTGCGGGCCCGGTCCGTCGAACCGGTCCGTGCGGCGCCGCCGGCTTCCCGGGGCGCCGGGCCGTCAGTGCCCGAGCGCCTGCTGCTGGACGCCCGTGGCGAAGGACGTGTCGCAGACCGGCCGTGAGAACCGCTGCGCGCGCGTGGGCCCGTACCGGTCCACGGCGGCCCGGCCCAGGGAGCGGGCGATCGACATGCAGTGCTGGGCAAGCGACGGACGCGCCTCCACCTCGCGCTGCAGATGCGTGAGCGCGACGCCCGGGTCCTTCGCCTGCAGCTCCGTGAGGAGCTTGTCCAGCAGAACGTCCTGCGGGGCACGGGACTTGGCGGGTGTCGAGACGTGCTCGGAGGAGGCGGTGAGCATCTGCGACTCGGTGGCCTGCCCTGCCCACGGGACGGTGGAGACCGCGAGGGTTCCGGAGAGCACCAGGACGACAGGCAGAACGAGAGCGAGAGTGCGGCCGATTCGGCGGGCTGAGTGTGTCACGGAGCGAGCGTAGCGGCCAGTAATGACGTGGCGACGTCCAGTCACTCCGGCGGGGGATGGTTCAAGGGCTCTTTTCGAATCGCGGGTTGACGCCCGGGGTGAAATGCCACTGAATGCGCGAGATCGGGTGGACTGTACGAAAAGCCGGGCTCCGCACGTCGAGTGCGGAGCCCGGCCTCCGTGGCACCGAACCGGGGCTGCCCCGGGGCGTCAGTCGCTCAGGCGCTCGCCCGTGGACGTCGAGAAGACGTGGATCTCGCCCGGACGCGGCACGACGTGCAGCTCGCTGCCCTTGGCCGGCACGCTGCGGCCGCCGACGCGGACGACCAGGTCCTTGTGCTCGCCGCCGACCTGGGCGGAGCCGTACACGTAGCCGTCGGCGCCGAGCTCCTCGACGACGTTCACGGACACGGCGAGGCCGGCCGGGGCGTCCTTGGAGAGCGACCTGGCCTCGGCGCCGCCGTGCTCGACGACGTCGAAGTGCTCGGGGCGGACGCCGACGGTCACCGTCGTGTCGCCCTTGTCGGCGGCGGCGGACAGGGCCTCGCGGGAGACCGGGACGACGCTGTTGCCGAACTTCACGCCGCCGTCCGTGATCGGGACCTCGACCAGGTTCATGGCCGGGGAGCCGATGAAGCCGGCGACGAACAGGTTGGCCGGCCGGTCGTACATGTTGCGCGGCGAGTCGACCTGCTGGAGCAGACCGTCCTTGAGCACCGCCACCCGGTCGCCCATGGTCATGGCCTCGACCTGGTCGTGCGTGACGTACACCGTGGTGATGCCGAGACGGCGCTGGAGGGAGGCGATCTGCGTACGCGTGGAGACGCGGAGCTTGGCGTCGAGGTTCGACAGCGGCTCGTCCATGAGGAAGACCTGCGGCTCACGCACGATGGCCCGGCCCATGGCGACACGCTGGCGCTGACCACCGGAGAGCGCCTTCGGCTTGCGGTCCAGGTACTCGGTGAGGTCGAGGATCTTCGCGGCCTCTTCGACCTTCTTGCGGATCTCGCTCTTGTTGACGCCGGCGATCTTGAGCGCGAAGCCCATGTTGTCGGCGACGGTCATGTGCGGGTAGAGCGCGTAGTTCTGGAACACCATGGCGATGTCCCGGTCCTTCGGCGGCAGGTGCGTGACGTCGCGGTCACCGATGCGGATGGCGCCGCCGTTGACGTCCTCGAGCCCGGCGAGCATGCGCAGGGAGGTGGACTTTCCGCAGCCGGAGGGGCCGACGAGGACGAGGAACTCGCCGTCCTCGGTCTGGATGTCGAGCTGGTCGACGGCGGGCTTGTCGGAACCCGGGTAGATCCGGGTCGCCTTGTCGAACGTGACAGTAGCCATGGTGAATGGCTCCCTTCACCGGCAGGAACGTGCCGGACGATCCGTTGTAGAGGGAGTGGTCCAGTCCACCCGTGGATGGACTTGCGGTGACGCTACCTGGCGATGCGGGATCTGTCAGCAGTCGGTGGGCGGGAAATTTTCGACCGGGGCGGCTCGGGGGTTGGATACACTGCTCTCGCTGCCTCCTTAGCTCAGTTGGCTAGAGCGCTTGACTTGTAATCTTGAGGTCGTCGGTTCGACTCCGACAGGAGGCTCGAGCGCGTGAAGGGCCCCGGACATGCCGTCCGGGGCCCTTCGCCGTCAGGCGGTCGTGCGGGGCTCAGTGGCGGCCCGAGATCTTGTCGGCGAGGCGGGCCAGGCGGGCCGTCGTGGGGGTGTGGGTCGTGGATTCGCGGCGGTCCGCCGCGCGGTAGGCGGCGTAGAGGGTCTGGACGCCGAGCCAGCGCAGGGGCTCCGGTTCCCAGTTGCGGACCTTGTGGTTGACCCAGGGCAGTGCCGTCAGGTCGGTGGGGCCGGACTGGCCCGAGTCCTGCTGGACGAGGTCGCGCAGCGTGCGGGCGGCCAGGTTGGCCGTGGCGACGCCCGAGCCGACGTAGCCGCCGGCCCAGCCGAGGCCGGTGGAGCGGTCGAGGGTGACGGTGGCGCACCAGTCGCGGGGGACGCCGAGGACGCCGGACCAGGCGTGGGCGATGCCGGTGCCGGCGAGCTGGGGGAAGAAGCGGATGAGGATCTCGCGCAGGGCCTCGACGGTCGCGGGCTGGGTGCGTCCGTCGTTGTCGGTCCGGGAGCCGTAGCGGTAGGGGACGCCGCGGCCGCCGATGGCGATGCGGTCGTCGGCGGTGCGCTGGGCGTACATGTAGGCGTGGGCCATGTCGCCGAGTGTTTCGCGTCCCGCCCAGCCGATCTCGGACCAGACCTGCTCGGGCAGCGGGTCCGTGACGATCATCGAGGAGTTCATGGGGAGCCAGGTGCGGCGGTGTCCCTTGAGGGAGGCGGTGAAGCCCTCGGTGCAGCGCAGGACGTAGGGGGCGCGGACGGTGCCGTACGGGGTGACGGCGTGCTTGGGCCTGATCTCCGTGACGGGTGTCGACTCGTGGATGGTGACCCCGAGGGCTTCGACGGCGCCGGCGAGGCCCTTGGCGAGTTTGGCCGGGTGGAGGCGGGCGCCGTGCGGGGTCCAGCTGGAGGCGACGGCGCCGGTGACGCGGATGCGTTCGGCGGTCTCGCGGGCGCCGAGCAGGAGGCGGTCCTTCTCGCCGAAGGCGATGTCGACGGCGTGGAAGGCTTTGAGCCGGGCGAGTTGGGCGGGGGTGTGGGCGATCTCGAGGACGCCGCCCTTGTGGATGTCGGCGTCGATGCCTTCCTGGCCGGTGACGCGGATGACTTCGTCGACGGTGCCGTTCATGGCCTGCTGGAGGCGGACGGCGGCGTCGTGGCCGTGCAGGCGGGCGTAGCGGTCGCGTCCGGCGATGCCGTTGTAGAGCCAGCCTCCGTTGCGTCCGGAGGCGCCGTAGCCGCAGAACTTGGCTTCGAGGACGGTGATGTTGAGGAAGGGGACGGCCTTCTTGAGGTAGTAGGCGGTCCACAGGCCGGTGTATCCGCCGCCGACGATGCAGATGTCGGCGGTGGTGTCGCCGGGCAGGGGTTCGCGGGGGGCGGGGGTGCCGTCCTGTGCGTACCAGAACGATATGCCGCCGTTGACGGTGCTCATGTCGATTGCTGCTTCCCTGCCGGTGGACGCGTTCGTGTGGCGGGAATTTACTGCTCCGGGCGGGGTTTCGCGACGTGGGACCGCGGTGTGATCGACATTCCGGACGAGCTGGTCGCCTCGCTGCCGTCGTACGGATCCGCGGGAACGCGTGGACGGCGTGGACCAGGTGTTCATCGTTCGGATGTCGCTGGCACGGCAGGCGGCCGCCGGGGCAGGCTGTGCCCATGATTCGTACTGCTGTCCCCGACGACGTGCCCGTGATCCACCAGATGATCCGGGAGCTCGCGGAATACGAGAAGGCCCTGCACGAGGCGAGGGCGACCGAGGAGCAGTTGCGGGAGGCGCTGTTCGGGGAGCGTCCGGCCGCGTTCGCGCACATCGCGGAGACGGACGCGGGCGAGGTGGCCGGGTTCGCGCTGTGGTTCCTGAACTTCTCGACGTGGCGCGGGGTGCACGGGATCTATCTGGAGGACCTGTACGTGCGGCCGCAGTTGCGTGGCGGCGGTCATGGGAAGGCGTTGCTGACGGAGCTGGCGCGGATCTGTGTGGCGCGCGGCTACGAGCGCCTGGAGTGGTCGGTGCTGAACTGGAACGCCCCGTCCATCAGTTTCTACGAGTCGCTGGGTGCGAAGCCGCAGGACGAGTGGACGGTGTACCGGCTGACGGACGGGGCGCTCGCGAGTCTGGGGTCGTAGGGCGGGCCCGCCGGGTCACGGGACGAGGACGACCTTGCCGACGGTGCCGCGGGTTTCGAGGGCGCGGTGGGCGGCGGCGGCCTGGTCGAGGGGGAAGCGGGTGACGGCGGGCCGCAGCCGGCCGGCCGCGGCTTCGGCGAGGGCACGGGTCTCGAGTGCGCGCAGGCCGCCGGCCTTTTCGAGCATGGCGGGGCCGAGGACGCCCTCGGAGGTGATGCCGCGTGCGGCGAGTTCCTCGTCGGTGAAGAGGGGGGCGGCGTCGGCCGTGATGCCCTGGCTGGACCAGCCGAAGACGATGTGCCGTCCGCCCTTGCCGAGGAGGTCGGCCGCGGCGCGGGCGGTGTCCCCGCCGACGGAGTCGTAGAGGACGGTGGCGCGGCGGTCGCCGAGGTGGGCGCGGACGGTGTCGGGCCAGTCGGGGCGCAGGTAGTCGACGGCGAGGTCGGCACCGCTCGCGCGGACGCGTGCGGTCTTGTCGGGGCCGCCCGCGAGGCCGATGACGGTGGCGCCGGCGTTCTTGGCGTACTGGACGATCAGGGTGCCGATGCCGCCGGCAGCGGCGGGGACGACGACGGTGTCCGCGGGGCCGAGGTCGGTGAACTGGAGGATGCCGAGTGCGGTGCGGCCGGTGCCGATCATGGCGACGGCCTCGGCCTCGTCGAGGCCGTCGGGGATCTGGTGGAGGCGGTCGGCGTCGGTGACGGCGAGTTCGGCGTAGCCTCCGGGGTTCATGCCGAGGTGGGCGACGACGCGCTTGCCGAGCCAGGCGTCGTCGGTGCCGTCGCCGATTTGGTCGACGGTGCCGGCGACCTCGCGGCCGGGCACGGTGGGGAGCTCGATCGGGGCGGGGTAGGGGCCCTTCGCGCCCTGCCGCAGGGCCGCGTCGAGGAGGTGCACGCCGGCGGCCGCGACGGCGATCCGTACCTGGCCGGGGCCGGGTACGGGGTCGGCGACGGTTTCGTGGGTGAGGTTCTCGGCGGGGCCGAAGGCGTGGAGGCGTACGGCGTGCATGGTGGGCTCCCTCGTTGTCGGTTGCGGGACCCACTCTTCAACCTCAACTTTGCTTGAGGTCAAGGGGTGTCGGTGTCCCCGCGTACTTGCTGGCGCGCAGGGCGAGCGAAACCGCCTCGATCCCGCTGTTGAACGCCACTTCGCACAGGAGTCCGGGGGCGGCCACCTGGTCGCCGGCGAGGTAGACGCCGTCGCCGCGGTCGATGGCGGGCCGGTCGCGCCAGGTGGTGCCGGGCAGGTCCACGGCTCCGGTCCGGCCGTTGGCGAGCGCCTCGCGGCGCCACACGGTGCGCTCGCGCCAGCGGGGGAAGCCGAGGTCGAGGAGGGCTTCGGCGTGGGCGACGCCGTCGGCCCTGGAGTCCTCGGGGGCGATCGGGAGGTGGGCCTGGATGAGCGACTGCCCCTCGGGGGCGAGCGACGGGTCCTGGGCGGTGAAGCGTTCGAGCCAGCCGGGGGCGTCGAGGTCGGAGACGACGAACGGGTCGCCGCGCCGGGTGCGCAGCGCCAGGTCGACGAGGGTGGTGCGGCCACTGGTCCAGCGCAGGGTGTCGTCGCCGAGGAGCCGTCGCGCGGCGTCGAGGGAGGTGGCGACGATCACGGGGCCGTGGTTCTCGGGCAGGGCGTCGACGCGGGAGGTGGTCTCGATGCGTACGCCGAGGTCCCAGGCGCGCGCCGCCATGCGGTCGACGACCTGGCCCCAGCCGCCGCGCGGGTAGTGGGCCTCGGGCGGCAGGGCGGTGACGCGGCGGAGCCGTTCCTGGACGAAGGCGGCGGAGAGCGATCCCGGGTCGTGGTGGAAGAGGGCGACGCCCATGAAGTGGGCGGCGGCGCGGGCGCCGGCCTCGCCGGCGACGCCGGTGGCCCAGGTCGTGAAGTCGGTGTCCACCGGGGCGTCCTCGGAGGGGCGGCGGGCGATCCTGAGCAGGGCGAGCGGCGGGATCCTGCGGAGTGCGCCGTCGCGACGGAAACGGAAGCGGGCGCCTTCGAGGGGCGGGAGCGCGGCCATGGGGCCGAGCAGGCCGCGCTGCTTCAGCCAGGTCCAGTGGGGGCCCCGGTTGTAGAGGGCGTGCGGACCGTCGTTGGTGCGGTAGGGGCCCTCCGCGGTGCGGGCCCGGCCGCCGAGCGTGTGGTGCGCCTCGTACAGGGTCACGCGGGCACCGGACTCGGCGGCGGTGATGGCGGCGGTGAGGCCGGCGAATCCGCCGCCGACGACCGTGATCTCCTGCATTGCTGTCTCTCCCTGGGTGGCTCGGTCCGTTCTCACGGATGCGACGGATCCGGTGCCGCGATGTGTGACATCGCCGGGGCCCGAGGGCGTTGTCAGTGGCACACGTCACCATGGGGCCATGGCGAAGGCGCGTGGGACGAAGGTGGCGGCGGCTCGGGTGGCCGAGGTCCGGCTGCCGCCGCTGGAGAGGTTCGGGGGCGGTGCGCTGCAGCCGGACGGGGACTACGACGGGGTGGAGTTCGCCGGGCTGGATCTCGGCGGGCAGCGGGGTGCGGGGGCGCGGTTCATCGACTGTGCGCTGCGGCAGTGCGCGCTGGACGGCACGGAGCTTGCCGGGGCCCGTTTCGTGGACTGCGTGCTGGACGGCGTACGGGGCGTGGGGACGGAGCTGGCGGGGGCGTCGCTGCGGGATGTGGAAGTGAGGGACGCGCGGCTGGGAGGGGCGCAGCTGCACGGCGCGGTGCTGACGGGAGTGGTGGTGAGGGGAGGGAAGATCGACTTTTTGAATCTGCGGGAGGCGAAGCTGACGGACGTGGTGTTCGAGGGCTGTGTGCTGGTGGAGGCGGATTTCGCCGGGGCGCGGCTGGAGAGGGTGCAGTTCCGGGACTGCGCGCTGCGGCAGGCGGACTTCGGCGCGGTGATCATGAAGGACGTCGACCTGCGGGAGGCGGCGGAGCTGGACATCGCGCGGGGCGTGGAGCGGCTCGCGGGCGCGGTGATCAGCCCGGCGCAACTGCTGGAGCTGGCCCCGGCGTTTGCCGCGCAGGTCGGTGTGCGGGTGGCGTAGGCCGGGGTGGCGGCGCCGGGTCCGGAGGGGGGAAAGCGGTGGGCGCGGTCCGGGAGCGGCCCAGGGGGAAGCGGGCGGGAGCGGACAGGGGCTAGTGGGTGCGGGGGAAGCGGGACTGGAGGTCCCAGATCGCCGGGTTGTCGGCGAGGCCCTCGTGCATGTCCGTCAGGTCGGCGATCAGGTCGTGCAGGAAGTCGCGGGCCTCGCGGCGCAGTTCGGTGTGGCTGAAGGTGAGGGGCGGCTCGTCGCCGGGCATCCAGTCGGCCTCGACGTCGACCCAGCCGAAGCGCCGCTCGAAGAGCATGCGGTCGGTGGACTCGGTGAAGTCGAGCTCGGCGTGCTGGGGCCGTGCGGCGCGGCTGCCGAGCGGGTCGCGGTCGAGCTGCTCGACGATGTCGCACAGCGCCCACGCGAAGTCCAGCACGGGCACCCATCCCCAGGCTGTGGACACCTCCCGGTCCGTCTCGGTGTCGGCGAGGTAGACGTCGCCGCAGAACAGGTCGTGACGCAGCGCGTGGACGTCCGCGCGCCGGTAGTCGGTCTGCGGGGGGTCGGGGAAGCGGCGCGAGAGGGAGTAGCCGATGTCGAGCACGTAGGTGATGGTGTCATGCCCGCCGGCGGGCCCCGTCGGGGATCCGGCCCGACCCGACTGGCTCACGGCAGCAGCCGCTGCTCCTTCGCCACCGCCACCGCGCCCGCCCGCGTGTCGACGCCGAGTTTGGCGTAGATACGGCCCAGGTGGGTCTTCACCGTCGCCTCGCTGATGAACAGCGCGCGGGCGATCTCGCGGTTGCCGAGACCGCGGGCGAGCTGGCCGAGGATGTCCCGTTCCCGTTCCGTCAGGGTCGGTCCGGCCGCGCCCCGCATCCGGTCCATCACGCGGCCGGCGACCGGCGCCGACAGTGCGGTGCGGCCCTCGGCCGCCGCGCGGATCGCGGCGAACAGCTCCTCCGGCCGTTCCGCCTTGAGCAGATATCCGGTCGCCCCGGCTTCGATGGCGCGGGTGATGTCCGCGTCCGTGTCGTACGTCGTCAGCACCAGCACATGCACGTCGGGCGAGGCGATGCGCCGCGTCGCCTCCACGCCGTCGATGCCGGGGCCGAGCTGAAGATCCATCAGGACCACGTCCGGAGCCAGCTTGGCGGCCATCGCCACGGCCTCCTCGCCGCTGCCCGCCTCGCCGACGACCTCGATGTCGCCCTCGCTGCCGAGAAGGGCCAGCAGCCCCGCCCGTACGACGGCATGGTCGTCGCAGAGCAGGATCCGTACGGTCATGACACCTCCAGGGGAATCGCCGCCGAGAGCACCGTGCCCTCGCCCGGCGTGGACTCGACGGTCAGGGTGCCGCCGAGCTGCCGCACCCGTGCGCGTATCGCGGGCAGGCCGTGCCCTCGTACGCCGGAGGGCGCGTCGGCCGCGGCGCCGGACACGTCCCCCGGATCGAAGCCCCGGCCGTCGTCGGCGACGTCGAGGACGACCTGGTCGCCCAGGTACGTCAGCGTCACCGCGGCGGTGGAGGCGCCCGCGTGTTCGCGCACGTTCGCCAGCGCGCCCTGGGCGATGCGCACCAGCGCCGACTGGACCCGGTCCGGCAGCGCGACCGGTGCGCCGTCGACCCGGAAGCCGGCTGACTCGCGTGCCGCGACCGTGCGCAGCGCCTCCTCCAGGCTGCCGCCCTCGGCGAGGTCGGCGGGCGCCAGGTCGTGCACGAAGCGGCGGGCCTCGGCGAGATTGTGCTCGGCGATCGACGCCGCCGTACGGACATGGCGGCGCGCGGCCTGCGGGTCGGTGTCCCAGGTGCGGTCGGCGGCCTGGAGGAGCATCTGCTGGCTGGAGAGGCCCTGGGCGAGGGTGTCGTGGATCTCCATGGCCAGGCGCTGGCGTTCGGCGAGGGTGCCCTCGCGGCGTTCGGTGGCGGCCAGTTCGCGGCGGGTTCTGATCAGGTCGTCGATGAGGGCGCGCTGCCGGGTCACGAGCCGTTCGGCGTGAACGAAGACGGCGGTGGCGATCGCGGCGACGGCGGGCGGCGCGATGACCAGGTTGGGGTCGAACCCGCCGGACGAGAGCTGGACCTGTGCCGTGACGACGAAGACGGTGAGCAGCACCACGAGCACGAGCGCGGCCCGCATCGGCAGGATGCGCAGTCCCGTGTAGAACAGCGGCACCGCGCACCAGGCGAAGCTCGGCGCGAGCACCACGAGCACCATCCACACGGTGACGACCGTGAACAGCCACGGCCGCACGAAGCGGCGGGGTGTGGCGCGCGGCCCGAACACCGGCCCGAGGACGTACAGCAGCGTCAGCGCGGCCGACAGGCCGATGATCCAGGGGGAGCGGATCTCCCAGGGGTGGCGCAGCAGGTAGCGGGCGAGCGAGGCGCCGAGCAGCAGGAAGAACGCGGCGTGCATGACCCGCGCCAGCCACCGGGCGTCGGGGTCCTGCTCGTGCACGGCTTGCTCCTCGGGTCGCGCGCCGACCTGGTCGCGGCGCAGGTCGTAGGCATCCATCCTGACGCGGGCGGGCCAGGGCGGCATCAGCCGATCGGTCGACACGGCCGTCGTCCGTCACGGGTCACAGGGGCAGCCGGACCGTGGACCGTGCGGGGCCCGGGGCGGCCGGAGGATCGATGGCAGAGCGAAAACCCAGCCCCGTACCTTCCAAGGAGCCATCCCGTGAAGAAGATCCTCATCGGTGCCGCCACCGCCGCCGCCGTCGCCGCCGGTACGTTCGGCGCGGTCTCCGCCAGCGCGTCGGCGCCGGCCGCCGAGACCCGGGCCGCGGTCACGGCCGACGCCGCGGACCGCAACCTGCAGCAGTCCACGCACCTGACCGTCGAGGCCGCGACGAAGGCGGCGCAGGCGACGCTGCGGGCCGCGGAGAAGGAGAACCAGCGCGTCACGGTCGCCGTCGTCGACCGCAACGGCAACACGATCGTCACTCTGCGCGGCGACGGAGCGGGCCCGCAGTCGTACGAGTCCGCCGAGCGCAAGGCGTACACCGCGGTGTCGTGGAACGCGCCGACCTCCGAGCTGGCCAAGCGCCTGGAGCAGGCACCGAACCTGAAGGACATCCCGGGCACGCTCTTCCTCGCGGGCGGCGTCCCCGTCACGGCGGGCGGCGCCCCGGTCGCGGGCATCGGTGTGGCGGGTGCGCCGAGCGGCGCGCTGGACGAGAAGTTCGCGCAGGCGGGGGTGGCGGTGCTGGGGCGCTGACGCGCCGCCGCGGTGGGCTGGGTGTGGCCCCGGCGCTGGGAGCGCGCCGGGCCCGTCCGCGCGGTGTGGCTGTGCCTGTCCGGGCGGCGTCCTTGCCGGGGCGCTGCCCCGGGCCCCGCGCCTCGATCGACGGCGGGGCCGGGAATGCTCCCGTGCCCGCGCCTCGATCGCCGGCGGGGCTGGAAGTGCCCCAACCCGGCGGCGGGGCCGGGAACGTCCATGCCCCGCCTAGGATCAAGGTGTGGAACCGCGTGCTGCTGTCCGGACAGTCGTCGCCCTCGGTGTGCTCCTTCTCGCGGGCTGTACGGCCGGGTCCGCGGGGGTGCGAGGGGAGCCGGGGGCCGCGGGGGTGCGGGATCCGTACTTTCCGAGGCTCGGCAACGGCGGTTACGACGTCCAGCACTACGACCTGGCCCTCGACTACGACCCCGCCACCGGCCGCCTCGACGGCACCGCCGTGATCACCGCGCGGGCCACGCAGGACCTCAGCGCCTTCCACCTCGACCTGCACGGCCTGACCGTCGAGAGCGCCACCGTCGACGGGCGGCGCGCGGCGGCCAACCGGGCCGGGGACGAGCTGACCGTACGGCCGCCCCAGGACATCGACGACGGCTCCCGCTTCCGTACGGTCATCCGCTACTCCGGCGTCCCGCGGACCCTCACGGACTCCGACGACGCCCGCGAGGGCTGGCTCAGGTCACCGTCCGGGGCGCTCGCGGTCGGCGAGCCGTCCGGCTCGATGGCGTGGTTCCCCGGCAACCACCACCCGTCCGACAAGGCCGCCTACGACATCGCCGTCACCGTGCCCAAGGGCGTCCAGGCCGTCTCCAACGGAGAACGGGCCGGCGAACGCACCACCGGCAAACGCACCACCCACAGCTGGCACGCGGCCGAGCCGATGGCCAGTTACCTCGTGCTCCTCGCGGTCGGGGACCTGCGGGTGACGACGTCGCGCACCGCCTCCGGGCTGCCGGTCGTCACCGCCGTCGACCCGAAGGCCGCGAAGGCGAGCGCGGACCTGCTGGGTGAACTCCCCGACTACGTCGACTGGTGCGCCCGGCTCTTCGGCCCGTACCCCTTCGCGGCGGCCGGCGCGATCGTCGTGCCGAGCGAGCGGATCGGCTACGCGCTGGAGACACAGACCAGGCCCGTCTTCCCGCTGGACCAGTTCGACCGGACGACGCTCGTGCACGAGCTGGCGCATCAGTGGTTCGGCAACTCCGTCTCGCCCGAGTCCTGGCGGGACATCTGGCTCAACGAGAGCTTCGCCACGTACGCGGAGTGGATGTGGCGGGAGGACTTCGAGGACGTCCCGGTCGAGGACAGCTTCGAGGCGGCGTACGAGGACGACGAGAACTGGGCCTTCCCGCCCGCCGAACCGCCGGGCCCCGACGACCTGTTCGCGCCTGCGGTGTACGGCCGTGGCGCGATGGTCCTGCACCAGGTGCGCGAGGCGGTCGGTGACGAGGACTTCTTCCGGATCGTGCGCGGCTGGGCGGCGGAGCACCGCCACGGCAACGTCTCCACCGACGACTTCACCGCGTACGCCGAGGAGCGCTCGGGCAAGGACCTCACCGAGGTGTGGGACGTGTGGCTGTACGGGGACGGCCGGCCGGCCGGTCCGTGAGGCAGGTCCGTGAGGCCGGTCCGTAAAGCCGGTCCGTGGAAGGGCGTGGGCCCCGACCGCTCCGGTCGGGGCCCACGCCGGCCGGACGGCCGCGTCAGATGTTGACGCCGAAGTCGCGGGCGATGCCCTCGAGACCCGAGGCGTAACCCTGGCCGACCGCACGGAACTTCCACTCCGCGCCGTTGCGGTACAGCTCGCCGAAGACCATGGCGGTCTCGACGGCGGCGTCCTCGCTCAGGTCGTAGCGGGCGATCTCGGCGCCGCCGGCCTGGTTGACGATGCGGATGTAGGCGTTGCGCACCTGGCCGAAGTTCTGCGCGCGGGTGACCGCGTCGTAGATGGAGACCGGGAAGACGATCTTGTCGACGTCGGCCGGCAGGCCCGCCAGGTTGACGTTGATCTGCTCGTCGTCGCCGCCGCCCTCGCCGGTGCGGTTGTCACCGGTGTGGACGATGGTCTGGTCCGGCGTCGCCTTGTTGTTGAAGAAGACGAAGTGCGCGTCGGAGGCGACCTTCCCCGCGGCGTTGACCCCGATGGCGGAGGCGTCGAGGTCGAAGTCCGTGCCGGTGGTGGTGCGGACGTCCCAGCCGAGGCCGACCGTGACGGCGGTCAGGCCCGGCGCCTCCTTGGTGAGCGAGACGTTGCCGCCCTTGGACAGGCTTACTGCCATTGGGAAGTCCCCTTTGTTCGAGTGTGCGGGCTTCGGGTCCTTGCGAAGCTACCGTCATCCCTCATAACGCGGGCAGGGGACCGGCAGGTTCCGTCCGCCGGCGGAAATGCGGGGCAACGGCGGGAGCGGCGGGCAACGGCGGGAGCGGCGGGAACGCCGGGGAACGGCGAGGAACGCCGGGGAACGGCGAGGAACCCCGGGGAACGGCGAGGAACGCCGGCGAACAGCAGCAGGCGGGCGGGAAAAGCGGATGACGGGCTCCGCACGGCGCGGGACCATGGGTGTCATGTCCGGGCCCTACATCATCCGCGGTTCGGTCTCCCTCCCGGAGGCCGAGCTCCTGTGGCGTTTCTCGCGCTCCTCGGGGCCGGGCGGCCAGCACGTCAACACCAGTGACTCCCAGGTCGAGTTGCGTTTCGACCTGGCGGGCACACAGGCGCTTCCGCCGGTGTGGAAGGCGCGGGCGCTGGAGCGGCTCGCCGGCCGGCTGGTGGGCGGGGTGATCGCCGTGCGCGCTTCGGAGCACCGCTCCCAGTGGCGCAACCGGGAGGCGGCGGCCGTGCGGCTGGCGGCGCTCCTGGCGGAGGCGACGGCGCCGCCGCCGAGGCCGCGGCGGGCGACGAAGATCCCGCGGGGCATCAACGAGCGGCGGCTGCGGGAGAAGAAGCAGCGGGCGGAGACGAAGCGGGGGCGCTCGGGCCGCGACTGGTCGTGACCTGAGGCCGGGGGACGCCCGGTATCAGGCCAAGTGGCGGTAGCGGCCCTTGAAATACGTCAGCGGGCCGGTGCCCGGACCCTCCAGGCCCACCTTCAGGACGCGGCCGATCACCAGCGTGTGGTCGCCCGCCTCCACTCGCTGTTCCGTGCGGCATTCCAGCGTCGCGAGCGCTCCCGTGATCAGCGGCGCCCCGCACACCTCGCCCCGCTCATGGGCCAGGTCCTCGAACAGCAGCCGGTCGCTGACCCGGCCCTTCATCGCGAAGCGGCCCGCGACCTGGCGCTGGGTCTCGGCGAGCAGCGAGACGCCCCACAGGGGCTGTTCCGCCAGCAGGTCGTCCATGCGGGAGCCGGTGCGCAGGCTCACCATCACCAGGGGCGGGTCCAGGGAGACCGACAGGAACGCCGTCGCGGTCATGCCCACGTCCTCGCCGCGCGGGCCGTAGTCGGCGTCGTGGGCGGTGACCAGCACCACCCCGGCGGCCAGGCGGGACATGGCGGCGCGGAACTCCTCGTTGCTCACCCCCTCAGCATGGGGGATGGCGGCGGCAGCGGCGGAAGGGGTCGTCTGGAGCACACCCGGAACGCTAGTCTCGGCCCTCCCGTACCCGCATCGGGCCAGGGAACCAGCCGGGGCCTAGGACCATGGGCGCAGTCGCCGAGGCCGCCCCACAAATGGTTGTGCGTTCAAGAAAGCGAGGGTGTGCCCATGGCGGACCCGTCCGACCCTTCATCCTCTGATGTGACTTGAGTCACAGACACCGGTATTTGTTGACCCTCTGTACCGGCGGGGCAGCTCGCTGTGATTCAGTGGCTCGGATACCGCAACAAGTACGCCAATCAGAACCCTGGAGTTTTGCTGTCGAAGTCTCGGGGAGAGCGAGCGATGGAGACCGAGTCGGAGCCCTACGTCCGTCTTGCGACCCTGCGGCAGCTGCACCAGGTGGTCGCTGACCTCAACACGGCCCGCAGCCTGGCCGACACCCTGCAGACCGTCGCCGACGGCGTCGTGGCCGGACTCGGGTACGAGCTGGCGTGCGTCAATCTCGTACGCCCCGACGGCGATCTCGTCGTCGCCGCGTTCGCCGGCAGCGCCGCGGCCGAGGCCCTGATCACCGGCCGCGTCGGCTCCCGCGAGTCCTGGGAGCGGCGGCTGTCGATGGGCGAGGCGTGGGGCGAGCTCCGCTTCATCCCGCACACCGAGGGCTGGGTCCTGATCGAGGACGACGTCCCGCAGTGGCACACCGAGGGCCCCGAGCCCCGCTTCGAGGACGAGTGGCACCCCCAGGACCGGCTCTACGCGCCCATGTACGCGTCCGGCGGCGGGCGCGAGCTGCTCGGCGTGATCTCCGTGGATCGGCCCCGCAACGGGCGCAGGCCCGGCCCCTGGGGCCAGGAGGCCCTCCAGATGTACGCCTCACAGGCCGCGATCGCGATCAGCAACGCCCGGCTGCGCGCCAACATGCAGCGCGCCCTGGTCCGCCTGGAGCGCGAGCAGCAGGCACTGCGCGCCAGTGAGGAATCCTTCCGGCAGGCGTTCGAGTACGCGCCGAGCGGGATGGCCATCGCCGAGATGGGCGGCGACCAGCACGGGCGGCTGCTGCGGACCAACGACGCCCTGTGCCGGCTGCTGGGCCGGCCCGCCTCCGCGATGCGGCGCTACTCGTTCGCGGACCTCGTCCACCCCGAGGACGTCGGCACGCTGCTGCGGACCTCCGCCGAGGGCGGCCGCGCCGAGATCAGGCTGGGGCGCAGGGACGGCACGTATGTATGGGTGTCGCTGCGCAACTCGGTGGTCGCCGACACCGCCGACGGGCCGCGCTTCCTGCTCACCCACGTCGAGGACATCGAGGACCGCAAGCGCCACGAGCTCCAGCTCGCGCACCGGGCCTCGCACGACGCGCTCACCGGGCTGCCGAACAGCGCCGAGCTGCGGGCGCGCCTGAGCTCGCGGCTGTGCGAGCGGCCGTACGCGCCCTACGCGAGCGACATCCAGTCGCTGGACGCGGCGTACGAGGGCGACGGCGGCTTCGGCGCGGACGGCTTCGACTTCGGCGCGGTCGGCGGCCGGGCGTACGACCACCATGTGCACACCGTCGCCCCGGACGACGAGATCGACGACGGCACGAAGGGCCTGGCGGTGCTCTTCTGCGACCTGGACGGCTTCAAGTCGATCAACGACCGGTTCGGGCACCAGACCGGGGACGCGGTGCTGGTCGAGGTCGCGCGCCGGCTCACCACCGGCGTACGGGACGGGGACACGGTCGCGCGGCTCGGCGGTGACGAGTTCGTCGTGCTCGCCGACGGCCTCGGCGCGGCGGACGCCGCGGATCTGGCGGTACGGCTGCGGAACGCGATCATCCTGCCGATCAGGGTCGGCGGCCGCGGGGTGCGGGTCGGGGCCAGCTTCGGAATCGGCTGGGCGAGCTGCGGGATGTCCGTCGAGGAGGTCCTGCAGTCCGCAGACCAGCGGATGTACGTCGAGAAGCGGTCACGCGCCAAGGTGCACCGACGGGCCGGATGAGGCACAGGCCACCCCTTGGGGCCATGGCGACCGGGTAGGCTCGCCGCGTCGGCGATGTGCTGACGAGATGGTGAGGAGTGACCGGTATGACGGCCGCGAACAACGGCGCGAGCACGCCCGAGGACGACGACCCGTTCGGCTACCTGTACGAGGACGGGCAGGCCGCGGGCGCCACCCCGCCGGGGCAGGGCCGCGGCTACGGCTACCCCGGTCCAGCCCCGCAGCCCGGCGTCCCGCGGACCTCGTACAACCAGGTCCGTACGGTCGGCGAGCGTCGTCAGTACGCCCAGCCGCCCGCCCAGTCGTTCCCGCAGCAGAGCTACGGCCAGCAGCAGGGTTACGGCCAGCAGCCGACCGCCGCGTACGCCGCACCGGAGACGTACCCCGGGGGTGCGCAGACCCGGCAGACCCCGGTGCCGCCCCCGCAGGGCCGCGGCCGCGGTCCCAACACCCGGGGTCTGCTCATCGGCGCCGTCGCGGTGGTCGCGGTCGTCGTGATCGGTATCGGCGCGGCGCTGCTGACGAGCGGCGACGAGGAGAACAACGCGGGCGGCGACAGCGGCGCGAGCTCGGCTCCGACGGCGGCGGCCTCGGTCAAGCCGAGCGAGGGTCCGTCGGAAGAGCCCGAAGAGCCGGCCGAGCTGCCGAAGCAGGACGCGGCGACGCTGAAGCTGGGCGGGCCGGCGACCGCGGCGAACAGCGTGCCGGGTGCCAAGGGCACCGGCGGCGGCTATGTGATGTTCAACGGCACGGGCGGCTCGGCGAGCTGGTCCGTCGAGGTGCCCGAGGCGGGCGCTTACACCATGTACCTGACCTACAGCGTGCCGGGCAAGGACGCCAAGACCTCGCTCACGATCAATGGTCAGGCGCCCCGCGAGATCAACATGGCGAACTTCTCCAAGGCCGCCGAGGGCGACTGGGAGAAGGGGTGGACCAACACCTACGTCTTCGTGAACCTCGACAAGGGCAAGAACGACCTCAAGATCTCCTGCGAGCCGGGCAACCAGTGTGACGCGTACCTGGACCAGGTGTGGCTGGAGGCCGGGCAGAAGCAGGGCTGAGCCCCAGGTCCGTCACCGTCCCGGCCGTCGCCCCGCGATGTGCCGGGACGAGGTGTCTCACGGGCGCGGCTCAGGCCGTGGCGGGGTGTTCCGTGACCGTGATCTGCGGCAGGAGCTTCTCGTACGCCGCGGCGTCGTACTCGCCCGCCGCGGGGGCGAGCACCGTGGCCGCCGACAGGGCGACCGCGCGGGCCAGGCGGTCGGGCCACGGGAGCCCCTCGACCAGGCCCGACAGCAGGCCGGCCACGGCCGAGTCGCCCGCGCCGGTCGGATTGCCCCGGACCGCCGCGGGCGGGGACGCCTGCCAGATGCCCTCGGAGGTGGCCGCGACCAGGCCCTCGGGGCCGAGCGAGCCGACGACCGCGTGCGCGCCGCGGCGGCGGGCGTCGCGGGTGGCGCGCAGTGGTTCGCGGGAGCCGGTGAGCTGGGCCAGCTCGTCGGCGTTCGGCTTGATCAGGTCGGGGCGGGCGGCGATGCCGCGGCGCAGCGGTTCGCCGCTGGTGTCGAGGAGGACGGGCACGCCTGCGGCACGGGCGCGGCGGACCAGTTCGGCGTAGGCGCCGACATGGATTCCGGGGGGCAGGCTGCCGCAGAGTGCGACCGCGTCGGCCTCGGCGAGGAGGGTTTGGTACGCGGCGAGGAACGCTGACCATTCCTCGGGTGTGACGTTCGGGCCCGGCTCGTTGAGCTGCGTGGTGTCACCGCTCGCGTCGTCGACGACGGCGATGGTGCGGCGGGTGGTGCCCGTGACGGGGACGAACGCGTCGCGCGGGGCGAGCGGCGCGAGCATCTCGCGCAGCACGGCGCCGGTGTGGCCGCCGGCGAAGCCGGTGACGACGGTCTCGTGGCCGAGGGCGCTGAGCACGCGGGCGACGTTGACGCCCTTGCCGCCGGGACGTTCCCTCACCTCGCCGACGCGGTGTGTGGTGTGCGGGGTGAGTGCGGCGATCTTGTACGTGATGTCCAGGGCGGCGTTGAGTGTGACCGTAAGGATCACTCGTCTGCACCCCCGGATAGTGCGCCTGCCGTACTCGTACGGGTCCTGATCATGCCAAACGGAAGGCGGTTGGCCCAAGACCTGGTGACCAACCGCCTTGCCGGGGTTTGCGTAGAAATCACACCACTTGTGGTGCAATCACCCAATCGCCGCGGCGCATCACGCCCGTGAGCGCGAACTCCTCGTCGAGGACGACCAGGTCCGCGTACTTGCCGGGCTCCAGCGAGCCGACCTCGTCGTACACGCCGAGCAGCTTCGCCGGGTTGGCCGAGATGGCGGTCACGACGTCCGCCACCGGGATCCGGTCGACGGTGACGGCCCGCTTGAAGGCCGTGTCCAGAGTGAGCGTGGACCCGGCGATCGAGTCGCCCTCCACGAGCCGCGCGACGCCCTGCTTGACCTCGACCTCCAGCGGTCCGAGCTGGTAGCGGCCGTCGCCGAAGCCCGCCGCGTCCATCGCGTCGGTGATGAACGCGACCCGGTCGGCTCCCGCGCTGCGGAAGGCGAGCTCCAGGGCCGCCGGGTGCAGGTGGGTGCCGTCGTTGATGAGCTCGACGGTGACCCGCTCGTCCTCCAGCAGCGCGGCGATCGGCCCGGGCGCGCGGTGGCCGAGCGCGGGCATGGCGTTGAACAGGTGTGTGGCGACGGTGGCGCCCGCGGCGATCGCCGCACGGGTCTGCTCGTACGTGGCGTCCGTGTGCCCGATCGCCGCGATGACGCCGTGCTCGGCCAGCAGCCGTACGGAGTCGATGCCGCCCGGCAGTTCGGTGGCGAGCGTCATCATCCTGGCGGTGCCGCGCGCCGCGTCGATCAGCTTGCGGACCTCGGCCGGGTCGGGGTCGCGCAGCAGCTCCTCGCTGTGGGCGCCCTTGCGGCAGGGAGAGATGAACGGGCCCTCGAAGTGGATGCCCGCGAGGTCGCCCTGTTCGACGAGTTCGGACAGGAAACCGGCGCGGTGCGCGAGGAAGTCCATGTCGCCGGTGACGGTGGAGGCGACGAGGGTGGTCGTGCCGTGCTGCCGGTGGGTCCGCACGCCCCGCAGCACCTCGTCGACGGTGCCGGAGGTGAAGGAGGCTCCGCCGCCGCCGTGGTTGTGGAGGTCCACGAAGCCGGGGACGATCCAGTGCCCGGACAGGTCGAGCGCGACAGCGTCGCCGGGTGCGGACGCGGCGATCCTCGTGCCCTCGACGGCGATCCGGCCGTTCTCCACGGTCCCGGTCGGCAGCACCACACGGGCTCCGGCGAGAACGGTGCTCGTGGTGCTTCCGGTGCTGGCGGCCATCAGGCGGTTACCTCCGTGGCGAGTAGATCCCAGGCGAGCAGTCCTGCGCCCAGGCAACCGGCGGTGTCCCCGAGGGCCGCCGGGACGATGTCGGGCAGCCGCTGGAACGTGACGCGTTCCTCGACGGCCGCCCGCAGCGGTGTGAACAAGGTTTCCCCCGCCTCGGCGAGGCCGCCACCGATGATCAGCGTGCGGGGGTCCAGCAGGGTGAGCGCGGTGACGAGCCCGTCGGCCAGCGCGTCCACGGCGTCCTGCCAGACCCGCAGGGCGGCCGGGTCCCCGGACTCGACGGCCTTGGCGCAGTCGGCGGCGTCGGCGCCCGGATCGCCGGATGCGGCGGCCCAGGCGCGGGACACGGCGGAGGCGGAGGCGAGGGTCTCCAGACAGCCGCGCCGGCCGCAGCCGCACTCGGGGCCGCCGGGCCGTACGACGACATGGCCGATCTCGCCCGCGCAGCCGTGCGCGCCGGCCTCGATGGCCCCGTCGATGCCGATGGCGCCGGCGATGCCGGTGCCGAGCGGGACGAAGAGGAACCGGTCGGTGCCGCGGCCCGCGCCGATCCTGCCTTCGGCGAGGCCGCCGGTGCGCACGTCGTGGCCGAGGGCGACGGGCACGCCGCCGAGCCGCTCGGCGAGCAGGTCGCGGAGGGGCACGTCGCGCCAGCCCAGGTTGGCGGCGTAGACGGCGATGCCGCGTTCGGCGTCGACGATGCCGGGCACGGCGAGTCCGGCGGCCTCGGCCGGGCGGCCGAGACGCGCCTGTCCGTGGGCGCGGAGGTCGGCGGCGAAGTCGAGGACGGACGCGACGACGGCGTCCGCTCCCCGGGCGCGCCCGGTGGGGCGCCGCGCCTCGTGCAGCAGTGTCCCGTCCGCCCCGACCAGAGCGGCCTTCATGCCGGTGCCGCCCACATCGAGGGCGATGACGTGTCTCACGAAGACAGTGTGGCGCGTGGACCGGGAACAGGTCTAGTCCAGTAGGGGGGATTGTTGTCGCGCCATACAAAACCGCGTGGCGTGACGGGCCAGGTGCGGCGGGCGTTGCGAAAGCGAGACCGGCAGTGGTGTAGACCTCATGAACGGACGTGGAAGAATCGGTGCTCGTCTCGCAGGGCGTCATGGGGGACCTACCGGGGCGAAACGACAACTGACAGCAGAGGGTGGGGGAGTGCCGTGAAGCGGCCCTTCATAGGTCTGACCGCGGCAGTCGCCGCACTCGGCATGACGGTCGCGCTGAGCGGCTGCGGCAACGGATCCGACCACGTCACCCTCGAGCTGGTGGCCGCCGACTACGACCTCGCCGGCGGCCAGAGCAGCAAGACCTACTGGGCCGGCCTCACGGCCGCGTTCGAGGCCGAGAACCCCGGCATCGACGTCGAGGTCCGGATCGAGTCCTGGAACGACGTCGACCGCAAGGTCGCCGAGATGGTCGAGGCCGGAGAGGCCCCCGACATCGCGCAGATCGGCGCCTACGCCGACTACGCGGCCGCCGACAAGCTCTACTCCGCGGACCAGCTGCTCTCCATCCCCGTGCAGTCCAACTTCCTCGGCCCGCTCACCGAGGCGGGTGAACAGAAGCGCACCCAGTACGGACTGCCCTTCGTCGCCTCGACCCGGCTGCTCTTCTACAACAAGGAGCTGTTCGCCGAGGCCGGCGTCGAGGAGGAGCCGAAGACCTGGGCCGACCTGGAGGAGGCCGCCCGGAAGCTGAAGTCCGGCACCGACGCCGCCTACCCCTTCGCCCTGCCGCTCGGCCCCGAGGAGGCCCAGGCCGAGACGATGATGTGGCTGCTCAGCGGCGGCGACGGCTACACGGACCCGGTCGGCTCGTACGCGATCGACTCCCAGCGCAACATCGACACCTTCACATGGCTGAAGGAGCACCTCGTCGAGGAGGGCCTGACCGGTCCGGTCGCGCCCGGAAGGCTCAACCGCAAGGACGCCTTCGCGGCGTTCACGCGGGGAGAGGTCGGCATGCTCAACGGCCATCCCTCCCTCCTGCAGGCCGCCGAGAAGAAGGGCATCGAGGTCGGCACGGTCGCCCTGCCGGGCCGGGACGGTGAGGCCAAGGCATCGATGGGCGTCGCCGACTGGATCATGGGCTTCAAGGAGAACGGGCACCGCAAGGAGATCGGCACGTTCCTCGACTTCGTCTTCGCCGACGAGAACGTCCTGGAATTCGCCGACCAGAACGACCTGCTCCCCGTGACCGTGTCCGCCTCCGAGGCGATGGAGACCGACCCTGCGCACAAGGACCTGAAGGCGTTCCTCCAGGAGCTGCCCGGCTCGGTGCTCCCGCCCGTCGGCAAGACGTCGTGGGCCGCGGTCAGCGAGAGCATCAAGAAGAACATCGGCAAGGCCGTCGAGCCGGGCGGCAGCCCCGCGAGTGTCCTCGGCCGCATCGCCCGCGAGGCGGATGCGGCGGAAGCCGCGGAGTAGCGGGTCGTTCCGTGGGGCGAGTGCGGACGGATGTCCCCACGCGTCCCGTGGGGAAGCGGGGCCCGGTCCCCGCGCGTCCGGTGGGGGCCGAGTGGGGCCGGATGTCCCCGCGCGCCCGTCTGCGGCGATAGGTTGGATCGTATGACCGACGAGCCCACGCTGACCGAGCGTGAGTGCGCCGTCCTAGGGGTGGAGCGACGGTCCTGGGCCGGGCCCGGGGCCAAGGAGCGGGCGATCAGGGAGCAGCTGGGGATGTCCCCGGTGCGCTACTACCAGCTCCTCAACGCCCTCCTCGACGACCCGCGCGCCCTCGCCCACGACCCTGTCACCGTCAACCGGCTTCGCCGTGTGAGGGACGCCAGGAGAAGTCGCCGATAAGGTCGGGTGCATGGGCAGCTCCCCGTACGCACACTCCCTGCCGACGCCGTCGACCCCCGCAGGCCGCGACGGGCTCGCGGCACTGCTGGACCGTCCCGCCGGGGCCGTCGTGGGCCTCGACTTCGACGGCACCCTCGCCGAGATCGTGCCCGACCCCGAGCAGGCGCGTGCCCACCCCGCCGCCGTGCCGGCGCTGGCCGCCCTCGCCCCGAAGGTCGCGTCCGTCGCGGTGATCACGGGCCGGCCCGCCGGGGTCGCCGTGCGCTACGGAGGTTTCGCGGGTGTCGAGGGCCTCGACCACCTGGTGGTCCTCGGGCACTACGGCGCCGAGCGCTGGGACGCCGTCACCGGGACCGTGAACGCGCCCGCGCCGCACCCCGGTGTCGCCGCCGCGCGCGCGGAGCTGCCCGGCTTCCTCGACGGCCACGGCGCCTGGCAGGGCACGTGGATCGAGGAGAAGGGCCGGGCCGTCGCCGTGCACACGCGCCGCGCGCAGGATCCGCAGGGCGCCTACGAGGCCCTGCGCGAACCGCTCGCCGCGCTCGCCTCCCGCCACGGCCTGATCCTGGAGCCGGGCCGCATGGTCCTGGAACTGCGCCCGCCGGGCATGGACAAGGGCGTCGCGCTGGCGGAGTACGTGCGGGAGGTGGGCGCCACGGCCGTGCTCTACGCCGGGGACGACCTGGGCGACCTGCCCGCGTACGGCGCGGTCGAGAAGCTGCGGTCGGACGGGGTGCCGGGCCTGCTGGTGTGCAGCGGCACCGAGGTCCCGGAACTGGCGTCGCGCGCGGACCTGGTGGTGCCGGGGCCGGGCGCGGTGGCGTCGCTGCTGGCGGCGCTGTCGGAACGGGTCTAGCGGGGCGGGTCCGGTGGTGCCCTGCGGGGCTTCCCCTCCCCGCCCCTTCCCGTAACCGGGGGCTCTGCCCCCGGACCCCCGCGCCTCAAACGCCGACGAGGCTGATGTCGCGGAGCGAAATCCAGCCCGTCCGGCGTTTGAGGACACCGCGCGAAGCGCGGTACGGGGTCTGGGGCGAAGCCCCGGTTCGGGAAGGGGCGGGTAGGGGAAAGCCCCGCGCAGCGGCCACGCCCACCGGCGTCACGCGCCCCGCGCCCCCGGTTCTCAGCCTCGCAGCGCGTCCAGCTGGTCCAGGAACCAGCGCCGCGGCGGCAGCGACGTCGCCGCCGACGACAGGCGCTTCGTGCGCTCCGCCCGTTCGGCGTCCGGCATCGTCAGCGCCGCGTGCAGCGCCTCCGCCGTGCCGGTCACGTCGTACGGGTTGACCGTGATCGCGTCCTCGCCCAGGTCCCAGTACGCCCCCGCCTCCCGGGACAGCACCAGCGCGCACCCCGCGTCCGAGACGACCGGGACCTCCTTGGCGACCAGGTTCATGCCGTCCCGGATCGGGTTGACGAGGGCGACGTCGGCCAGCCGGTACGCGGCGAGCGAGCGGGCGAAGTCGTCCTTCACGTGGACGACGACCGGGGTCCAGCCCGCCGTGCCGTACCGCTCGTTGATCTCGGTGGCCAGCCGGGAGACCTCGGCCGTGTAGTCCCGGTAGACCGCGAGGTCCTGCCGCGACGGGTAGGCCAGCGCGATGTGGACGACCCGCTCGCGCCACTCGGGGCGGGTCTCCAGCAGTTCCTCGTACGCCAGCAGACCGCGCACGATGTTCTTGGACAGCTCGGTCCGGTCGACGCGCACGATCGTCCTGCGGCCCTCGCCCACCTGCTCGCGCAGCTGCGCCATCCGTTCCGCCACGTCCGGCCGGTGCGCCCGCTCGCGTAGGAAGTCCGCGTCGGCGCCGAGCCCGTGGACCCCGATCCGCGTCGTTCCGGTGCCGCCGGTGACCCGCTCGCAGCACGCGGTGAACGCGTCCGCCCACCGCCGCGTCAGGAAGCCCAGCCGGTCCGCGCCCAGCATCCCCCGCAGCAGCTCCTCGGCGACGTCGTCCGGCAGCAGCCCGAAGTAGTCGGCGGGCGCCCACGGCGTGTGCGAGAAGTGGCCGATCCGCAGGTCGGGACGCATCTGTCGCAGCATCCCCGGCACCAGCGCGAGGTGGTAGTCCTGCACGAGCACCGCCGCGCCCTCGGCCGCCTCGGCGGCCAGCGCCTCGGCGAAGGCGCGGTTGTAGACCCGGTAGGCGTCCCACTGCCGGCGGAACTCCCGGTCGAAGACCGGCTCCAGCGGCGTCTGGTAGAGCATGTGGTGCACGAACCACAGCACCGAGTTCGCGATGCCGTTGTACGCGTCGGAGTGGACGGCCGGATCGATGTCGAGCATCCTCACGCCCGGCTCGCTCACCCCGCGCCGCACGGCCTCGCGGTCGCCGTCGCCGAGGGCGGCGCACACCCACAGCGACCGCGCGTCGGAGCCGATCGCGGAGAGGCCGGAGACGAGACCGCCTCCGCCGCGGCGGGCCTCCAGCCCGCCCTTGCCGTCCGGTGAGTAGGAGACCGGGCCGCGGTTGGAGGCGACGAGGATCTGAGCAGCGTCGGTGACCATGTGGCGAACCTAGCCCGTCCCGTATTGCCTCAAACGTGCGTGCGGCCGCGGCGCGGGTCAGTGGTCACGTTTCCGGCCACGGGCGGCGGCGACGGCGACCACGCCCGCCGCGGTCAGGCTGAGCGCGACCCCGCCGAGCAGCCACAGCTGCTCGGCGGTCGTACCGGTGCCGGCCGGCTCACCGGTGTGCCGCGGCCCCTCGGCGGCCAGAGCCGGCGCCGTGCCCTGGATCCCGCGCATGACGTCCATGAGGTCGGTGAGGTCCATGAGGTTCATACATAGGAAAGTTAGACAGAACGGACAGAGGTTCCGGCTTATGCCGCGCGACGCGCCGCGTACTCACCGATCTCGCGCATAGGCGGCCGCTCCTCGGTGTCCACCGGGTGGTTCCGCGGCACGAATCCGCGCTCGCCGCGCTCGAACTGGGTGAGCTCGGGCCGCACCAAATGACCCCGGGCCAGCCGCAGTTGCGCCGTGCGGTAGATCGTCGCCGCCATCCGGCCAAGTGCCTGACCGTCCTGGTGGCGATGCCTGCGCGTGCCCACGTCGACCTGGGCGAGCGCGTCGAGCCCCACCAGGTTGAGGGCGTCCACCAGCAGCCCCAGCTCCACTCCGTAACCGACCGGGAACGGCAGTTGCTCCAGCAGGGAACGCCGGGCCGCGTACTCGCCGCCCAGCGGCTGGACGAAACCGGCCAGTTGCGGCCAGTGCAGATTCAACAGCGGCCGCGCCACGAGCTCGGTCACCCGGCCGCCCTGAGCGGGGGCGCCACCGAACGGGCGGTCGTACATCGCCTTGACGAACTGCACCTCGGGGTCGGTCAGCAGCGGCCCGACGATCCCGGCGACGAAGTCCGCGGAGAACTCGCGCAGGTCCGCGTCCACGAAGCACACGATGTCACCGCTGGTCACCAGCAGTGACCGCCACAGCACCTCGCCCTTGCCCGGCACCGCCGGTATGCGCGGCAGGACGGTGTCCCGGTGGACCACCCGCGCGCCCGCCGCGGCCGCCACCTCGGCCGTGCGGTCGCTCGACGCCGAGTCGATCACCACCAGCTCGTCCACCAGCGGAACGGGGCCCGACATCAGCCCGTCGCGTATCGCGGAGACGATCTCCCCGACCGTCTCCTCCTCGTTCAGGGCCGGCAGCACCACGCTGACCGTGGTGTTCTTCTTGGCGGCCAGCAGCCGGCCGAGCGGGCGGTCGGCCACCGACCAGGACCGCCGGGCGAGCCAGCGCTCCACCTCATCCAGCACGTGATCTCCATCTCGCGGATCGGACGACCATCTCAAGCGTCCAGGGGTTCGGTTACAGTCTTGAACAACGCGCAGGACGGCCGCATGTCGGGGTCGCCGCGCCGACAACCGAATACCGCTCATCCAGAGGGGCAGAGGGACACGGCCCGTTGAAGCCCCGGCAACCCTCCAGCCGATCTCTGCGCACATCGCGCGAGGCTCACGGCTAGGGAAGGTGCCAATTCCGTCTCGCGGCGAGATGCGCCGCGGGGAAGATGAGGAGAAAGGGCCTCGCCTCCATGGCTGTGCAGACTGTTGCCACCACCAACGACTCCGCCGGTTCCGCCGGATCCGTCGACCTGGGCCCCGCCTCCGGGCTCTCCTGCCGCGAGTGCGGCGAGCGGTTCGACCTCGGTCCGATCTTCGCGTGCGAGGTCTGTTTCGGGCCGCTCGAAGTCGCGTACGACGTGCCGAGCGGCGACCCCGAAGCCCTGCGCGAGCGCATCGAGTCCGGCCCGGAGAACATCTGGCGCTACGCGCCGCTGCTGCCCGTCCCGGCCGACGTCGCGGACAAGCCGAACCTGAACCCGGGCTGGACCAAGCTCGTCAAGGCCGACAACCTGGCCCGTGAGCTGGGCGTCGAGGCCGGCAAGCTGTTCGTCAAGGACGACTCCGGCAACCCGACGCACTCCTTCAAGGACCGCGTCGTCGCCCAGGCCCTGGAGGCGGCCCGCGCCTTCGGCTTCACCACCCTCTCCTGCTCCTCCACCGGCAACCTCGCGGGCGCGGTCGGCGCCGCCGCGGCCCGCGCCGGCTTCCGCTCCTGCGTGTTCATCCCGCACGACCTGGAGCAGGGCAAGGTCGTCATGGCCGCGGTCTACGGCGGTGAACTGGTCGGCATCGAGGGCAACTACGACGACGTCAACCGCTTCTGCTCCGAGCTCATCGGGGACCCGGCCGGCGAGGGCTGGGGCTTCGTCAACGTCAACCTCCGGCCGTACTACGCCGAGGGCTCCAAGACGCTCGCCTACGAGATCTGCGAGCAGCTCGGCTGGCGGCTGCCCGACCAGATCGTCATCCCGATCGCCTCCGGCTCCCAGCTCACCAAGATCGACAAGGGGCTGCAGGAGCTGATCAAGCTGGGTCTGGTCGAGGACAAGCCCTACAAGATCTTCGGCGCCCAGGCCGAGGGCTGCTCCCCGGTGTCCGTCGCCTTCAAGGCGGGCCACGACGTGGTCAAGCCGCAGAAGCCCGACACCATCGCCAAGTCCCTGGCGATCGGCAACCCGGCCGACGGCCCGTACGTGCTGGACATCTGCCGCCGCACCGGCGGTGCGGTCGAGGACGTCACCGACGAGCAGATCGTGGACGCGATCAAGCTGCTGGCCCGCACGGAGGGCATCTTCACGGAGACCGCCGGCGGCACGACCCTCGGCGTGGCGAAGAAGCTGATCGAGGCCGGCGTCATCGACCCGTCCCTCACCACGGTCGTCGTCAACACGGGTGACGGCCTCAAGACCCTCGACGCGGTGGCGCCCACGACGGGTATGACCGCTGTCATCCGACCCAACCTGGACTCTTTCCGAGAGGCTGGCCTCGCATGAGCGTCAACGTCCGTATCCCCACCATCCTCCGCACGTACACGGGCGGGCAGGCCGAGGTCCCCGCCGAGGGTGCGACCCTGGCCGAGGTCATCGCGGACCTGGAGAAGAACCACACGGGCATCGCGGCCCGCGTCCTGGACGACCAGGGCAAGCTGCGCCGCTTCGTCAACGTGTACGTGAACGACGACGACGTCCGCTTCGAGCAGGGCCTGGAGACGGCGACGCCGGACGGTGCGGGCGTCTCGATCATCCCCGCCGTCGCCGGCGGCTGATCTCCCACGCGTCATCCCGCGTTATCGGTATTGCCCCCTCCGCGAGAGAAGCGGAGGGGGCAATTCTGCATGGTTGAGCGCGGTAGAGTCTGGGAAGCCCCCTCCGCCGGCCGCTCGGCAATGCGTTCTCGTTCCACGAGAATGCGCCAAAGTGAGCGATCGAATTGCGCCGAAAGTGGCACTTTGCCGGGCCCGACTTGCCCCGGAATTCAATGAATTCGCATGGATCGGCCGATCGGTCCTGCGCAGATTTCTCGTCCGATTGACCTGTTGCAGAGGGCAGTTGGGCAGATACATTCAGCCGCGGTCGACGCGTTCCGGCGCACACCCCTCCTGCTGGGGTGAGGTCTGACCCGGGTCCGCGAAGTGCGGTCCTGTGCAAGGGCCAGTAATAGGGGAGTTAGGCATGGCTCAGGGCACCGTCAAGTGGTTCAACGCGGAGAAGGGGTACGGCTTCATCGCGGTCGACGGTGGTGCGGATGTTTTCGTCCACTACAGCGCGATCCAGATGGACGGATACCGCACCCTTGAAGAGGGTCAGCGAGTCGAGTTCGAGATCTCGCAGGGCCAGAAGGGTCCGCAGGCTGACATGGTCAAGCTCGCCGTCTGATCCGATTGATCCAGGCGCGTTCGGCCACCGACGCACTCACGCACGAGGGGCTCGCCTCCCGGTCACCGGGATGCGGGCCCCTCGTGCGTGCGCCGTGGCGGTCGCCGTGAGCGTCAGGCGCTTGCACTCTCAGGGGTCGAGTGCTAATCATTGGCGTTAGCACTCTCCGAGTGAGAGTGACAGAACTTGGATCGGGTCGGTGAGGTCCGCAGGCCGGGTGGGGCAAGGAACCACGCGGCACGCAGACCGTCCGTCGCGGGCGCCGGATGCGATCCGAAGGCAATCCACCCCAGTCCGGGAGGACCACTTCACATGGCCAAGATCATCGCGTTCGACGAGGAGGCACGGCGCGGTCTCGAGCGCGGGATGAACCAGCTCGCCGACGCCGTCAAGGTCACCCTTGGTCCCAAGGGTCGCAACGTCGTCCTCGAGAAGAAGTGGGGCGCCCCCACGATCACCAACGATGGTGTGTCCATCGCCAAGGAGATCGAGCTCGAGGACCCGTACGAGAAGATCGGCGCCGAGCTGGTCAAGGAAGTCGCCAAGAAGACGGACGACGTCGCCGGTGACGGTACGACCACCGCGACCGTTCTCGCCCAGGCGCTCGTCCGCGAGGGTCTGCGCAACGTGGCCGCCGGCGCCAACCCGATGGCCCTCAAGCGCGGCATCGAGAAGGCCGTCGAGGCCGTCTCCGGCGCCCTGCTGGAGCAGGCGAAGGATGTCGAGACCAAGGAGCAGATCGCTTCCACGGCCTCCATCTCCGCCGCCGACACCCAGATCGGTGAGCTCATCGCCGAGGCCATGGACAAGGTCGGCAAGGAAGGCGTCATCACCGTCGAGGAGTCCCAGACCTTCGGTCTGGAGCTGGAGCTCACCGAGGGCATGCGCTTCGACAAGGGCTACATCTCGGCGTACTTCGCCACCGACATGGAGCGTATGGAGGCGTCCCTCGACGACCCGTACATCCTGATCGTCAACTCCAAGGTCGGCAACGTGAAGGACCTCCTTCCGCTGCTGGAGAAGGTCATGCAGTCCGGCAAGCCGCTGCTGATCATCGCCGAGGACGTCGAGGGCGAGGCCCTGTCCACGCTCGTCGTGAACAAGATCCGCGGCACCTTCAAGTCCGTCGCCGTCAAGGCCCCGGGCTTCGGCGACCGCCGCAAGGCCATGCTGAACGACATCGCCATCCTCACGGGCGGCACGGTCATCTCCGAGGAGGTCGGCCTCAAGCTCGAGAACGCCGGCCTGGACCTGCTGGGCCGCGCCCGCAAGGTCGTCATCACCAAGGACGAGACCACGATCGTCGACGGTGCCGGTGACAGCGACCAGGTCGCCGGTCGCGTCAACCAGATCCGCGCCGAGATCGAGAACAGCGACTCGGACTACGACCGCGAGAAGCTCCAGGAGCGCCTCGCGAAGCTGGCCGGCGGCGTGGCCGTCATCAAGGCCGGCGCCGCGACCGAGGTCGAGCTCAAGGAGCGCAAGCACCGCATCGAGGACGCCGTCCGCAACGCGAAGGCGGCCGTCGAGGAGGGCATCGTCGCCGGTGGTGGCGTGGCGCTGCTCCAGGCTTCCTCGGTCTTCGAGAAGCTCGAGCTCCAGGGCGACGAGGCGACCGGCGCCAACGCCGTGAAGCTCGCGCTGGAGGCCCCGCTGAAGCAGATCGCCGTCAACGGTGGTCTCGAGGGCGGCGTCGTCGTCGAGAAGGTGCGCAACCTGGCCGTCGGCCACGGTCTGAACGCCGCGACCGGCGAGTACGTCGACATGATCGCCGAGGGCATCATCGACCCCGCGAAGGTCACCCGTTCCGCCCTGCAGAACGCGGCCTCCATCGCGGCGCTGTTCCTCACCACCGAGGCCGTCATCGCCGACAAGCCGGAGAAGGCCGCCGCGCCTGCCGGTGGCGGCATGCCGGGCGGTGACATGGACTTCTGATCCTTCACGGATCGGCAGTTCGCACGCTGTACGGACCGAGGGCGGCACCCCACTCCCAGGGGTGCCGCCCTCGGGCGTCTCCCGGGGCCGCCCGCGGCCGTCCGTCCTCAGCGCTCGTAGTGGTACCGGCAGGCGGCGACGCGGATCTCGTCCTCGACGACCTTCCGCAGACGGACTACGGGCAAGGTCATGTGTGTGTCGTCTCGGGTGGGCGGGACGCCGCCGCTCTCGCCTCGGCCGCCAGGGCGCGGACGCGGGAGGGTGGGAGCGGCGGAGGTGGGGCCGACCGCGTCCCTCGGCAGTGGGCGCACCTGCCGGACCGCAGGTCCCCCGCCCCGGCCGGACGCCCGCACTCGCCGCATTCCAGGATGCGTACGGGGAGGGGCTTCGGCGGCGGCGCGGGCGGGAGCTTGTCGACCAGCCGGCGGCGGGCGAGGGCGGCCGGGTGGTGGACCGGGGCAGGGAGTCCGGTCGTGAGCGCGTGCAGCACCTGCCGCTCGGTGGCCTCCCGCGCGAACCACTCCTCGACCAGCGGCGCGAGGGTCGTGCAGTCCGCGTGGGACAGCGACATCACCGGGTTCTCCCGCCCGAGGGCGGCGAGCAGGATGTACGCCCGTGAGCGAGTGGGCCGGGGCGGCCGTTCCTCCGGCACGTCGCCCCGCTGGTACGCCGCCCACCACGCGTCGTCCCGCGCGGCACGCGACCACCAGGTGCGCGTCACCCACTGGGAGCTGCCCGACGCCGACGTCACGCATTCCAGGCCGCGCCGCAGATGGCCGGCCGCGATGAGGGAGTTGAGCGCCTTGCCGACCGCCCACTGGCCGTACGGGGTGTACTTGGCCAGCGTCTTCACCGAGATGTCGCTGGTGTCCGGCAGCTTGTCGATGTACGCGGCGATGGCGGCTTCGCGGGGCCGCAGATGCGTGAAGTCGTCGGCGGTACAGGGAGGCTGGCCCGGGACCGTCCGTTTGCCGTAGCCGGGGTTGGCGAGGGGATGCGGGGCAGCACTAAAGTGGCCGTCAGCCATGGATCGAGTCCGTTTCGATCTGGTGGTGAGACCCCCGCAGGTGTTCCCGCACCGGGCGGGGGTCGTCGTTTATCGGAACGCTAGAGCGTGATGACGCTGCGTGGCAAGTCGGTCACCGTGCAGGGTGGGAGGGTGGGTTGAGGCCCATCCACCCATTCCTCTCAAGAGCGCTCGACTCTCGTAACTTGAGCTCCGGGAAACGGGGTTACGCCGTCTTGAGGTTCGTGACGAAGGCGGACCAGGCGGCGGCCGGGAAGACCAGGCGCGGGCCGTCCGGGTTCTTGGAGTCGCGGACGGGAACGATGCCGGGGTGGGCTGTGGCGACCTCCACGCAGTTGCCGCCGCTGCCGTCGCTGTAGCTCGACTTGAGCCAGACTGCCGTCGTCAGGTCGTACTCAGGGCTGCTGGTCTTCATGCGTGTAATCCTCCGCCACTGACTCGATCAGGGCCAAGGATGATTCCGGCGACAGTGCGCTGGCCCTGACGAGATCGTAGGCCAGCTGATGGCGGGTGACCGTGGCCGGACAATCCTCCAACTGGCCAGTGCCCGGGCCCTCCAGATAGGCGAGTGGGGGTGCGTCATGGAAGGTCATCAGCTTGAGAGCGCCGCCCATCGACGCGTGCGCTCCCGCGTCGAAGGTCAGTACCTGCACGATGATGCGATGGCGTCGTGCAAGCCCCGCAACATGTCGCAGGGCCTCTGCCGTCACCGCCTTGTCGCCCACCTGCCGACGTAACACCGCCTCGTCCAATACGGCCCATAACAACGGTCTTGTGGGATCGGTCAGCAGGCGCGCGCGGTCGAGCCTCGCCTCCACCAGATCATCGATGACATCCTCCGTCGCCGTCGGCTGGTATGCCCGGAACACCGCCCGTGCGTACGCCTCCGTCTGCAAGAGGCCAGGAATCAGCAGCGGCGCGTACTCCCTGATCGTCTCCGCCATCGCCTCCGCCTCCGCCGCCTCCGCGAAGTGGTCCGGGTAGCGCGACTTGCCGGACACCTCGCAGTTGCGTGCGAAGAAGTCGTCCGTGTCCAACAGTTCGTCCAGTTGGACCGCGTGCTCGCGGAGGATGCGGCGCGTGCCCGCCTCCATCTGGCCGATGTACGAGCTGCTCACGAACAGCGGGCGGCCCAACTCGTCCTGCGTGAGGCCGGCTTTCATGCGGGCGTGGCGCAGTTCCGCGCCGAGCAGCGCCCTGGGGGACGTGGACGGGTCGAGATCCTTGGGTCCGGGCATGGTGCAACTCCTGGCTCAGCAGGTCGCGTTGTTGGGTCACCGTCTCTTCCCAGGCTAGCGACGCTCGGACACGCTGGGTGAGGAAAGCGAACACTCAGTGGTGGAGGTGCCAGGCATGGGGCAGGTCGTGCGTTCGGGGGAGCGGCTGCGGGCCGCCGAGGAGGTGGTCGCACAGCTCCGGGACGGGCTCGGCGTGGTGTCGGTGACACTGCCGTCGCTGCGGGTCGACCCCGTCTCGCTGGCGAGCGACATGCCGTATCCGCTGGTGGACCTGGGGCGTTGCAACCTCGACACGGCACTGCGGCTGGCCGCCGTCCTGCAGGGGCTGGAGAAGTGACGGCCGACGTCCCGGAGCTCGGGGAGTACGCCGTCGACACGCGCGACGGGCGGGTGGGCGTGGTGATGGGGTGCGTCGGGACGTACGTGCAGCTGCGCCCGCCGGGTGGTGGCCGGGAGTGGGACTGCCCGCCCGGGGACGTACGGCCTGCCCTGCCCGGGGACGTCCTGCGCGCCCGGGTGCGGGAGCGCAACGCGTTGGGGCGGCTGCCGTAGTGGTCAGGAGTTGCGCCAGAGCTGTGCCGTGTCCGAGGGATCGCAGGAGGCCGACTCGAAGCCGATGGAGCTGGGCATCGCCAGGCAGATCTTGTCGGCGACGTTCTGCAGGGTGTGGCCGCTCGGCTTCGTCGCGGTGGTCTGCCATGCCTGGGCCTCGGAGCCGTTGCAGTCCACGATCGCGATCCCCGCGTGGCTCCGGGATTCGATGCAACGGCCGGTGCCCCGGCTGACCAGCCGGAACGTGGTGCCCGAGATTGGTTCGTACGTCCACCGGTAGTTCATGGTGGTCCCGTTGCCCGACGGCGCGCCGCACACCGAGTTGGAGACCGACGAGCCCGAGTAGGCGGAGTACGAGTCGGCCAGACACCTGCCCGTCGCGGCGCCCTTGAGCAGGTACGTCCCCGAGGGCGGGGACTGGACCGGGGGCTTGTCCCCGTCTGTGGTGCCGGAGTCGCCCGAGCCGCTCGAACCGCCGGAGCCGGAGCCGCCGGAGCCGGCCGAGCCTCCGGCGGCGCTTCCGGCGCCGGCGTCTCCCGTGCCGTCGTTCCCGCCACCGCCCGGGGCGCCCGGGGAAGCGGGCGACGAGCTCGATCCCGGCTGGGGGCCCGGAGGGCGGGACGACGGCGGGCTGGGCTTCGGGGATGGCCCGCCGGTCGCCGACCCGGAGGGCGAGACGACGGCCGTCGGGGTCGAGGCGCCGGGACCCGCGCCCTCGGACGAGCGGTCGAAGGGGCCGAGGGCGATGGTGAGGGTCGTGCCCACGACCACCACGACGGGCATCGCCAGGATCAGCACGCGGGTGCGGCGTTCGCGCGGCGTGCGGGGAGCGGTGGCGCTCGCCTCGGGCGCCGCGGGCCCGCTCGCAGGCTGGGCGGGCGCGGGAGCCGGCGAATCCGGCTCGGGCTCGACCGCCGGCGGCGGGTTCGCGGCGAAGGCGGCCCGCTCGGTGATCCGGTCCATGACGGCAGGAGGCCACAGGGAGGTCACCGCGGCCGGCACATGACCACGGGCGCGGTCGAACAGCTCGTCGGCCGTGGGCCGTTGGGAGGGGGCCTTCGCGAGGCACGACTCGACGAGGGCCGACAGCTCGGAGTCGGCCTCGGGCAGCCGGCCGAGGTCGGGGTCGGTGTGGACGATGCGGTAGAGCAGGCCGGGCCCGGACCCGTCGCCGAACGGCGGGCGTCCGTTCGCCGCGTACAGCAGCAGGCTGCCGAGCGCGAACACGTCCGCCGCGGGCGACAACCGGCGGTCCGCCACGGCCTGTTCCGGTGCCATGTACGCCGGTGTGCCGATGGCCACGCCCGTCCGCGTCAGCCTGCTCTGGTCGGCCGCCCGCGCCACGCCGAAGTCGATGAGGGTCAGGCCGTCGAGCGTCAGCATGACGTTGGAGGGCTTCAGGTCGCGGTGCACGATGTCGGCCGCGTGCACGGCGCGGAGGCCGTCCGCCGCGTCGCGCAGCAGCCGCCAGAGACTGTCCACCGGCAGCGGGCCGTCGTGCAGGCGCAGCGCCTCGCTCAGGGTGATCCCCGGGATGTACTCCGTGGCGAACCACGGCGGTTGGGCGACACGGTCGCCGGCGAGCAGCCGCGCGCTGACCCCGGCAGGCAGCCTCGCCAGGTTGTCCAGCTCATGCCCGAAGTGGCGCAGGAAGTTCTGGTCCTCGGCGAGGGCGGGCGGCATCCGCTTGACCGCGGCGTACTGCCCCGCCGCCGTACCGAGGTAGACCCGGCCCATGCCCCCCGAGCCCAGGACGCCGAGAAGGGCGAACGAGCCGATCCGCCGCGGATCCGACGGCTCAAGGGGCTTCGCCCCGCTGCCGCTCACATTGGAGTGATCACCTAATCCCCCGTGCATGGCCGACAGGCTAGCTCAGAGCGGACCGGTTGCCGCACCCTCCTCAGGAGACGGAACGGGCCGGCCCGCCCCGCCCCAGGGCGACGGCAACCGCCAGGTACGGCACGGCCAGCAGCGCGAAGACCACGCCGTGCGACACGCTCGAGGACAGGGCCGCGTAGGCGCCGTAGGCGGCCAGGGACGCGAGGCTCGTGCCCAGACCGGTCAGCGAGGTGACCGTCGCGCGGCTCGGGCCGGTGATCGCCGCCTGGAGGCGTACGTCGGCGAGAACGTCCGCCAACTGGAAGACGAGGAACGCGGCACCGACCAGTACGAAACCGGAGGGCGTGCCCGCGAGGGCCCCCGCCGCGAGGGCGCACGCCGCGGCGGCGACCAGCGCGCCGAGCGCACGCGCGGAGAGCCGTTCGCCCGCCGTCACCAGCAGCGAGCCGAGCGTCACGCCGACCCACACCACCAGCACGAGCAGCGGAACGGTCTCGGTCGCGACCCCCGTGGACGCGGCGAGCAGCGGCACGTACTCGTCGAGCGCTCCCCACAGCGAGGTGATCACGACGGCGAGCACCATCGCGTGCCGGACCGGCCGGCCGGCGCGCACCTCGGACAGGCCGGCCCGCAGCGTCGTCAGGTAACCGGGTCCCTTCGCCCCCTCGGGGCGGGTGCGGTCCCGGTGCTCGGGCAGTGTCGCGCCGACCGCCGCGCACAGCACGCAGGCGCCGATGCTCGCGCCCCACACCAGGGTGTGCCCGCCGACGGCGAGGGCGGGTGCGGCGGCCGCGGTGGCGGCGGCCGTCGCGGCCATGCTCACGGCGGCTGCCCTGCCCATGACCCGGCCGTACCGGTCCGCGGCGCCGAGCCGTTCGAGCTCGTCGTGCACCAGGGCCTCCGTCGCGCCCGAGCGCAGGGACCCGCCGACGGCCCAGAGCGCGAAGCCGGCGGCGTACGCGGCGTACGACGGTGTGACGGCCCACAGCGCGAAGCCGACGGCGGACAGCAGCGGGCCGGCGACCATCAGGGCCCGGCGCGAGACGGCGTCGGCCCAGACGCCGGACGGGACCTCCACCAGCACGCCGACGAGGCACCAGACGGCGAACAGGGACGAGATCTCGGCGGTGGTCAGGCCGTTCTCGGCGAACAGCAGCGCGTACAGCGGGTAGAGCAGGACGAAGTCCTCGAGTCCCGAGTAGGCGCAGAACCTGCGCGCGAGGGCGCGGACACGCGGGTCGGGGGAGCCGGAGTCGGAGGAGACCGGCGGGTCGGACGGGCACGGCGAAGCAGTGAGCATGGTGTGTGGTCCTTCTGTGGAACGGACGGGGACGCCGGGTGCTCACCCGCGCGGCGGCCCGCGACAGCCCGTTCCGGGACCTGCTGCCGTGGATCAATGTCGTCGTCGGCTCATACGGTCGAGGGTACGCCGGTGTGTGTCCGACGGCTCCTCGTTTTCGCGGCCCTGCGGCATCTGCCGTGATTCGGCGGGAAGTTGACTCTCCCCCGGGATCGAGCAGGATCGTCACCCGGTAGCACTCACCGCGGGGAGGAATCCGGCGTGACCTTCGGGGGACAGAATCCGTACGGCCCGACGTGGCAGCCGAACGGGGGCCGGCCGCCGTCCGCCGTGCCGCCGCACCCCTACGCGCCGCCGCCGTACGGGCCCCCTCCCTCGCCGTACGGCCCGCCCCCGTACCGGCCGCCCGCCACGCTGTGGCAGCGGTTCCGCGAGGACGAGTGGCCGCCGCTGCGGGAGGTGATGGGCCGGCTCCCGGTGCCCGGCTGTGCGTGGGCCCTGATCCTCTTCTGCGTCTGGCCGGTGCTCTTCCTGGTGGTCTGCTACCCGATCGCCCGCTCGGCGCGGCGCAGCGCCCGCTCGGTCTTCCCCGCGCACAGCCACCGCCGCATCCAGGACCCGGACGTCCTGCGGGTGCAGAAGGTCCGCGCCTGGATCGCGCTCGCCGCGTCCTTCACCATCCTGGTGGCCTACGGCACCGAGGCGGACTGGTCGCAGGCGCAGGACCAGGCGCTCTTCCGGCTCGCGGTCACGCCCTGGCTGCTGCTGCTCACGGCGCCCCTCGTGATCGCCGTCCTGTTCCGCCTCGCGCCCGCCCACGCGCGGGCGGCGATGCGCGCGCGGGTGCGCCCCGCCGTCCGCCTGGCGCTTCGGTACTTCGGCGCGTTCACGGCGGTGCCGATCCTGTTCGCCGGGGTCGTCTTCCTCAGCCGGGCCCTGCCCGACGGCGTGCTCAGCACGCTGCTCACCTTCGCGCTGCTCCTGCCGGTCCTGTGGGTGCTGTTCTTCGTCGTCTTCGCCTCGTCGACGGTCGTCCGGGGCGCGTTCGACACCGCCGAGATCCATGCCGCGCTCCCGGCCCTGCTGACGGGCGTACTGGTGTGGGAGCTCGCGGCGATCAACCTGGCGACGGCCGGAATGCCGCCCGGCCCGCCGCTCGTCCAGATCTGCGCGGTGATCGGCGGTCCGGCGTCGGTTTCGGCGGTGGCGTGGTGGGAGATCGGCCGGCTGCGCACCCGGTACGGAGTGACGCTGCGGGGGCGGGGCGCGTGAGCGCGATGATTTCCGGACGGCCTGGCAGTCTCTTCTTCCGTACCCACCGCAGTGATGAACAGGAGCGAGTCCCGTGCGCATAGTGACAGTTGAGTTCATGAGCCTGGACGGCGTCGTGCAGGCGCCGGGCGGTCAGGGTGAGGACACCGACGGCGGCTTCGCGCACGGGGGCTGGACGCACCCGTTCTTCGACCCGGAGGTGGTGGGCGGCACGTTCGACGACGCGCTGTCCAAGGCCGAGGCGCTGCTGTTCGGGCGCCGCACGTGGCGGGCGATGGCCGCCGCCTGGCCCGACCGCGCCGGTGACCCGTTCGCCGACCGGATGAACTCCCTTCCCAAGTACGTCGTCTCGCGCACGCTCGGCGACGACGAGCTGACGTGGGACAACACCACGCGCATCCCCGGCGACGAGGCCGTGGCCGAGATCCGGAAGCTGCGCGAGGCCGACGGCGGCGACCTGCTGGTGATGGGGAGTTCCGAACTGGTGCGCACCCTCCTGGGCGAGGGCCTGGTCGACGAGCTCCGGCTCATGATCATGCCGGTGCTCCTCGGCGGCGGAAAGAAGATCTTCCCCGACGACGGCGCGCTGCGGACGCTGGAGCTGGTCTCCACGGTCACCAGCGGTACGGGCGTGAACGTGTGCACGTACCGGCCGGTGACGGAGGCGTAGTCCGGGCGGGGCCGTTCGCGGGTGAAGGCCGCCGGGTCACTTGCCGGTTCTGCCGGTTCACTCGCGGGTGAAGGTGCCCAGGCCGTTCTGGTCGAGGCTTTCCACCTTCACCCGCGACGCCCGTCCGTCGTCGCCGACGGTGAACGTGACGCCCGTGCGGCCGAGCGCGTTCTCGCCCACCGTCTCGAAGCTGAACGTGTCACCGCTGTAGTGGGTGAGCACGAACCGCATCGGCTTCGGCCCCAGGTGCAGTGACAGCGCGCCGTTGTCGGCGGTGACGGTGAGCGGGCCGTAGTAGTCGTTGCGGTACGTCCCGGTGTACGCGCCGTCGGCTTTGGCGTCGGCGGCGCCGGGCGGCGGCTTGGTGTAGTCGGTCGGGGAGCGGTCGGCGTTCACCTCCTGCTCGTAGACCCGGGCGATCAGGGGGAGCCAGTCCCGCGTCGGCCTGCCCTGCTGTGCCGTGTCGAAGAAGTTCAGGGCGATGGAGTCGGCGAGACCCACCGGCTTGCCGTTGGTGAGCACGACGATGCCGAGCTGCTCGGCCGGCAGCATCGTCACGTTGGTGTTCGCGCCGAGCTCGAACCCGCCGGAGTGGCTCAGGCGCAGGCGGCCCTGGTCGTCGTAACTGACGTTCCAGCCGAGGCCGTAGAAGCCGGCCCGGTCCGTCGGGGAGGCGGGCGGCTGGGAGACGATCTCCGGAAGGTGGGTGCGCTGCAACTGCTCGGAGGGGACGATCTGTTCGCCCGCGAGCTTGCCGTTCGCGAGCTGCAGGCGCAGCCACCGGGCCATGTCACGCGCCGTGGAGCTGACTCCGCCCGCCGGCGACTGGGCGTCGGCGTCGCGGACGAACTTCGCCTCCCAGTCACCTTGCGCGTTCCGCACGTGGGTGACCGCCTTGTTCGCGGCCTTCTCGTAGTCGGCGAACGACGAGCTGGTCGACGCCATGCCGGCCGGCCGGTACAGCGAGTCCTCGGACAGCTTCTCCCACGTCGTGTCCTTCGCGTCGGCGACCGCCTCGGCCGCCGCGGTGAATCCGAAGTTGGTGTACGCGTAGCTCGCGCGGAATGGCGACAGGGGTTCGAACCGCAGGTGGCCGAGGATGTACTGCTGGTCATAGCCGAGGTCTTCGAGCAGGTCACCCGCGTGGTCGGGCAGCCCGCTGCGATGGGACAGCAGATCGGCGACCGTCACGTGCCGCGTCACCCACGGGTCCTTGAGCGCGAAGTCGGGCAGTTGCCGGGTCACGGGGCTGCCCCAGTCAATGGCCTTGTCGCCCACCGCGTCGGCGACGACGGTCGAGGCGATCGGCTTCGACACGCTGGCGAGCTGGAACACCGTGTCCGGGGACACGGCGCCCGCCCTGCCGACCTCGCGCTCGCCGAAGCCCTTCTGGTACACGACCTTGTCCTTGTGGACGACGGCCACGGCGACGCCCGGTACGCCGGTCCTCTCCATGCCCGCCCGGATCTGCCCGCTGAGCTTCGCGACGGCGTCGGCCACCTGCTTGTCCGTGAGCGCCGGGGCGGCGGCCGGGTGGGCGGCGGGGGACCGGGCCGGCGGTCCGGCCGTGGTCGCCGTGGCCGTCGTCATACACGTCGTCGCCAGCACAGAGGCCAGAACTGCCGCGCCGTACAAGCGGGATCTGCCCCTGCGGTGCCTTCCGTACCGTCGGACACCCATGCGTTCCATTCAACGCCAGGCGGCTGCTTCTGTCGCGCGGGGCGGTTCCGGGCCCGCCGTGAGGGGAGGGCGCGGAGCCGGGCGGCGGGCCCACAGCAGCGCTCCCGCGCACAGGACCGCGCCACCCGGGAGCCACGCGGGCGGGCCGGCCGGCAGGGCGCCCGCGACCACACCCGCCAGCGCGCCGACCGACTGGAGCGCGAGGGACCGCACGGACAGGGCTGTTGCGCGGACGGTGCTGTCGACGCGATGGTGCAGCAGGTCGTTCTCGTTGGGCCCCGCCGAGCCGAGGCCCAGGTAGACCAGGCCGTAGCCGAGGGCGGCGAGCGCCAGGGCCACCGGACCGTCCGACGCGGCGGTCGCACCGAGCAGGATCAGACCGGCGGCGCTCAGCCCGATGCTCGCGAGCACCGCGTGCTCGCCGCTGCCCGTCATCCGGGCCGCGAGCGGCGCGAAGTGGCTGCCGATCGCGGTGCAGACGAACCCCGCGCAGGCCAGGGCCGCGAACAGCACGGCACCGGACTCGGGTGCGCCCGTCAGGTGGGCGGCGCGGCCCGGGGTGAGCAGTTCGACCGTGGCCAGGCCGGCCCCGGCCGCGCCCGCTGTCAGCAGCAGCCGCCTGATCAGGGCGTCTCCCGCCCCCACGCGCAGTCCGCCGAGCACGGTGGCCGGTACGCCGCGCAGCACGGCGCGCAGCGTGGTGCGGGGCCGGGGCGGCTCGGGGAGGGCGAGCAGCACGAACACGACGTAACCGGCGCCGACGGCCGCGCCGAGCAGGGCCGGGGCGGAGAGCGGCAGCAGCAGGCCGCCGGTGGCCGGGCCGAGGCCGGGGCCGAGGAGGAGCGGCAGCCCGCCGCCGACGAGGGTCCCGGCGGCCAGCGCGGCGGCGGAGGCGGTGCCCGCGCGGGCGAGCCCGGTGCGCAGTTCGGCGCCCGGCCCCGAGTGGGCCTGGACCGTGTCGACGTACCACGCCTCCGCGGGGCCGCTGGACAGGGCGCGGCCCGAGCCCATCAGCAGCATGGCGACGGCGAGCGCCCAGACGGTGGTGCCGAGCGCGAGCACGGTGAGGGCGGCGGCGTTGAGCAGCCCGGCGGCGGCGAGGACGGGCCGGCGGCCGATGACGTCGGCGAGGCCGCCGGTGGGCAGCTCCATGACGGAGACGGTGAGCGAGTGGACGGCGAAGAGGGCGGCGACGACGGCGAGGCTCATGCCGCGCTCGGTCATGAGCAGCACCTGGGAGGGGATGTAGAGGCCGACCGGGAGCCAGAAGAGCCCGGTGGCGGCGACGAAGCGACGGCGGGCGGCACGGGGGTCGAGAGCCGTCACGGCTGCCCCTCCCCGGCGACGGGCAGCCCGGCGAGGAAGAGCACGACCTGCCCGGCCCGCGGGTCGTCCGCGTCGCGGGCGGCGAGCTCGGCCGCCGCGCGGTCGAACGTCGCCCGCAGTTCGGCCAGCGACTCCGGGGTCAGGCGCAGCACGAGGTCGGTGATGCCGGACGGCTCCAGCCACGCCTCGCCCAGGTGCCCGGAGCCGAGGTCCGCGCCGTGACGGGCGAGGGACCGCTCCAGGTGGTCGAGCTGTGCGCGGCGGGCCGCGTCGACGAAGGCCCGGCTCTCGTCGCTGTCCGCCATGGCGGCGTTGGACCAACTCGTGACGTCGTGCAGGGCCCGCCAGCGCCGTTCCCGGCCGTCACGGCTGCCGGCCTCTTCGATGAAGGCGTACTTGGCGAGGACGCGCAGGTGGTAGCTGGTGGACGCGGACGACTCGCCGGTGCGCAGGGCGAGTTCGCTGGCGGTGGCGGGGCCGTCCTGGCGCAGCATCCCGAGCAGCCGGATGCGCAGCGGATGCGTCAGCGCCTTGAGGGCGGCGGCGTCCCGCCGGGGGTCGAGGACGCGGCGGCGGAGGGGTATGTCGTCGGGCATGGGGCGAGGGTAGGGCGGGCCGCGCAGTTTCCCAAAGTATTTTTGCAGAATTTTCTTGGGGGATGTGCTGAACAAGGCCCGGACCAGACAGGGGACTTCATGGCACCTGCGGGTGTGGCCCGGTTGTCGGGGCTCTGCCCCGAGCCCCGCTCCTCAAGCGCCGGAGGGGCTGGATTTGGCCCGGTTGTCGGGGCTCTGACCCGGCCCCGCTCCTCAGCCACCAAAGGGGCTGGGTTCGGCCCGGTCGTCCGGCGGGCCGGGGTGTGGCCCTACTTCGGCGCGGACGCGGCGAGCGCCGCGCGCAGGTGGCCGTTCGAGCGGGTCAGGAGCGCGGACGCCGTACCCGCGTCGACTCCCCCCACAATCACCAGGATCGCGTCCTTCACCTCTCCTCCCGTCGCCTCGAGGGCCGCCTCGATCTCCTCGTCCGCCGCCCCTGTCGCCAGCGACACGATCCGCCGGGACCGCGCCCGCAGCTTGTCGTTCGACGCGCGCACGTCCACCATCAGGTTTCCGTAGGTCTTGCCGAGGCGGATCATCGTGATCGTCGAGATCATGTTGAGGACGAGCTTCTGCGCCGTGCCCGCCTTCAACCGCGTCGAGCCCGTGAGCAGTTCGGGACCGACCACGACCTCCACCGCGTGGTCCGCCGCCGCGCCCAGCGCGCTCGCCTCGTTGCAGGACAGGCCGATCGTCAGCGCGCCCAGCGACCGCGCGTGCTCCACCGCGCCGACCGCGTACGGCGTGCGGCCCGACGCGGAGACGCCGACCACCGTGTCGTCCTCGGTCACCTTCAGCGCGTCCAGGTCGGCTGCCGCCAGCTCCTTGCTGTCCTCCGCACCCTCGACGGCCGTGAACATCGCCGTCGGGCCGCCCGCGATCAGACCGGTGACCTCCGACGGGTCCGTGTTGAACGTCGGCGGGCACTCGCTGGCGTCCAGGACGCCGAGGCGGCCCGCCGTGCCCGCCCCCGCGTAGATCAGCCGGCCCCCACGGGACATGCGCTCGGCCGTGGCGTCGATCGCGGCGGCGATGACGGGCAGTCGGGCGGCGACCGCGGCGGGGACGGTCTCGTCCTCGCCGTTCATGATGCGCGCGATCTCCAGCGTCGGCAGCCGGTCGATGTCGGCGAGCTCCGGACGGAACGCCTCGGTGGTGAGCGTGTCGAGCTGGGCGCGGAGTTCACCGTAGGTGGAGGTCATGAGGAGCGGCTCTGCTTTCTCGGGACGTACGGCGTGTGGGGGGTCAGCGCGTGCGCGGGCTGTGGCGGTGCGCGAGGGCCTCGTACGAGGCGGCGAGCGCGGGTGCCGCCGACTCGTACGTGCGCTGCGCCACGCCGATGAACAGGCAGTCCACGACCAGCAGTTGACTGGTGCGGGAGGACATCGCGGCGGGGCGCAGTTCGCTCTCGCGCGCGGTGGACGTCGTGAGGATGTGGTCGGCGTACTGCGACACGGGACCGTCCGGACGGCCGGTGATCGCGATCGTCGTGGCGCCCCGGTCGAACGCCACCCTCAGCGGCTCGATCACGTCGCCCGTCGAGCCGGAGTGCGTGATGGCGACGGCCACGTCACCGGAGCGCAGCTGCACGGCGTTGGTCACCGCGAGGTGCGGATCGCTGTGCGCGTGCGCGATCAGGCCGATGCGCAGCAGCTTCTGGGCGAGGTCCATGCCGACGAGGGAGGAGGCGCCGACGCCGTAGATGTCGATGCGCCGGGCCGTGGACGCGGCGGCCACGGCCGCGCCGAGCTGCACGGTGTCGAGGCCGGCGGCGGTGTCGGCGAGCGTCTGCTGCTCGTCGTACGCGAGCTTGGCGACGACGTCCCCGATCGGGTCGTCGACGGCTATGTCGGTGGTGAGGGCGGGCGCGCGGCCCGACTCCTGGTGGGCGGCGAGACCGGCGAGCGCGAGGCGCAGGTCGCGGTAGCCGGGATAGCCGAGGAGGCGGGCGGTGCGGACGACGGTCGCCTCGCTGGTGCCCGTGAGCTCGGCGAGTCCGGTGACCGTGAGGGCTGCGCAGCCTGCCGGATCGTCGGCGACGGCTTCGGCGACCCGCTGCATGGAGCGGGTCATGGACGGCGAGAGCGTGCGCACCTTCGCCGCGAGGGCGGCGGGAGGAGGGACCTCCCGCAGGCCGGGCCCGGCCGGGGTGGGCGCCTCACCGCTGAAAATTTCCTTCACTGGATTGGTCACATCTGAAAGATATTTTCGTATTTCGGGTGCCGTCAAGACCCGGAGACAATGGGGACATGGATCGGACGAACCCACTGGAACAGGCACTGCACGCTGCCCGCGCGCTGGTGCTCGCCGACCTCGCCGCCCGCGACGTGGCCGACGCCGGTGTCGTGTCGTTGGTCGAGGAGGCGGTGTCGCACCGCCGGTGGTGGGCCGAGCAGTGGCCCGAGGGGATCGCGTACGTCGCGGGGCTCGTCGCCCAGGACGTCCAGGACGCGCTGCTGGAGCGGCACGGCCGCTGGCCGCTGTGCCCGGTCTGCGACGCGGGCGACCCGCACGCGCTGGAGATCGAGCCCGAACTCGGGCCGGACCCGCACTGGGTGTGCGGCAAGGCCGGCGTCGTGGTGGCGCGGGTGGGCGGGCTGCGGTGACGGTCTACATCGACCCGCCGAGCTGGCCGGGCCACGGCCGCATGTGGTCGCACATGGTCAGCGACGTGTCCTTCGACGAACTGCACACGTTCGCGGAGGCGATCGGCTGCCCGCGTCGCGCGTTCGAACGCGACCACTACGACGTGCCCTCCCATCGGTACGCGGACGCGGTGGCGGCGGGGGCGGTGGAGGTGTCGAGCCGCGAGGTGGTCAGGCTGCTGACGGCGGCGGGGCTACGGCGCCCCAAAGGCCGGCCGGCGTAGCCCCTCGGGTTTTCCCACCGGCCCGGTGTCTCACGATGCGGCCAGCAGCTCCAGCTCCACCGTGAGGTTGTGGCGGGCGGGCTCCTCCCACTCCCGCGCGCCGTACGGGGTGTGGAACAGGCGCGGCAGCCGCAGCAACTGGCGCAGCACCGCCGCCCGCCCGTCGCGGAACGCCTCCTCGGGGACGAACGCGTACTCCTCGCGCACCGCCGCCGCGTAGGCCGCGTACGCCTCCGGGGCGGCGGCCAGGATCGCCAGGTCGGCGTCGCACAGGACCTGGCCGTTGCGGTCGTCGTCGGCCGGGTCGTGCGTGACGGTGAGCCGGACGAGCCGGGCGACCTCGGCGGTGGCCCCGGCGCCGAGCCCGGCCTCGGCGAGGGCACGCTCGGCGAGCCGGGCGGAGCGCTCCTCGTTCTCGGAACGGTCCGGCAGGTACACCGCGTCGTGGAACCAGGCCGCGAGACGCACGAGGTCGGGGTCGGCGGCGTGCGGGGCCAGGGTGTCGACATGGTCCAGCACCGCGAGGAGATGCGCCGTGGTGTGGTAGTGCCGCTGCGGCTCGGCCCAGCGGCCGAGGAGGTTGTCGGCGTAGGGCAGGGGGTCGGGCCCGTCCGCCCCTCCCCGGGCGGCGAGGAGGGCCTTGGTCCAGCGGGCACGGAGATCGGCGGCGGCGTCGCTCATGTGCCGACTCTAGAGCGGCTCCCGTACCGAGCGGGACGGCCGGGGCCCGAACCCGGCTGGGGCACGGGCTCCATATGGTCGGCGCCGTGCCTGAGGCGGGGCCGGCAGCCCGCAGCCCGCCCGCTGCACCGGCGACGCGGCCACCCTGATCAGGCTGTGCGCAGGGAGGCCGCTCACCGGGACGCGGTACGGGCTGACGGGTGGGACGGAGCGGGAGTTCCTCGTCCTCGACTGAGCGGGACCGGCGTCACCCAGCCGCCTTGAAGCCGCGCAGGCGCAGCGAGTTGCCGACGACGAAGACGGAGGAGAAGGCCATCGCGGCTCCGGCGATCATCGGGTTGAGGAGGCCGGCGGCGGCGAGGGGGAGGGCGGCGACGTTGTAGGCGAAGGCCCAGAACAGGTTGGACCTGATGGTGCCGAGGGTCCTGCGGGAGAGGCGGATGGCGTCGGCGGCGGCGCGCAGGTCGCCGCGGACGAGGGTGAGGTCGCCGGCCTCGATGGCGGCGTCGGTGCCGGTGCCCATGGCGAGTCCGAGGTCGGCCTGGGCGAGGGCGGCGGCGTCGTTGACGCCGTCGCCGACCATGGCGACGCTGCGGCCCTCGGCCTGGAGGCGCTTGACGACGTCCACCTTGTCCTCGGGCATGACCTCGGCGACGACCTCGTCGATGCCGACCTCCTTCGCCACTGTCTCGGCGACCGCCTTGTTGTCGCCGGTGAGCAGGATCGGGGTGAGGCCGAGGGCGCGCAGCCGCCGGATCGCCTCGGGGCTGGTGTCCTTGACGGCGTCGGCGACCTCCAGGACCGCGCGTGCCTCGCCGTTCCAGGCGACCGCGATCGCGGTGCGGCCGGCGGCTTCGGCTTCGTCCCTGGCGGCCTTCAACGCGGGCGTCAGCTCCATCGCCCACTCGGCGAGCAGCTTCTCGCGGCCGACGAGGACGGCGTGGCCCTCGACGACGCCCTGGACGCCGAGTCCGGGGACGTTGGCGAAGTCCTCGGGCGTGGGAAGGGTGCCCACCTTCTCGGCGGCGCCGGTGGCGACGGCCTGGGCGATGGGGTGCTCCGAGGCGTGCTCCAGGGCGCCCGCGAGCCGCAGCACGTCACTCTCGTCGACACCCGTGGCGGTGTGCACCTTGACGAGAGTCATGCGGCCGGTGGTGACGGTGCCGGTCTTGTCGAGGACGATCGTGTCGACCTTGCGCGTGGTCTCCAGCACCTCCGGGCCCTTGATGAGGATGCCGAGCTGGGCGCCGCGGCCGGTGCCGACCATGAGCGCGGTCGGCGTGGCCAGGCCCAGGGCGCAGGGGCAGGCGATGATCAGGACGGCGACGGCGGCGGTGAACGCGGCGGTCCAGCCCGCGCCGTTGCCCAGCCAGAACCCCAGCGTCGCGAGGGCGAGGCCGATGACCACGGGGACGAAGACGGCGCTGATGCGGTCGGCGAGCCGCTGGGCGGCGGCCTTGCCGTTCTGCGCGTCCTCCACCAGCTTGGCCATGCGGGCGAGCTGGGTGTCGGCGCCGACGCGGGTGGCCTCGACGACCAGGCGGCCACCGGCGTTCAGGGTCGCGCCGGTGACGCCGTCGCCGACCGTGACCTCCACCGGTACGGACTCGCCGGTGAGCATCGAGGCGTCGACGGCGGAGCTGCCCTCGACGACGGTGCCGTCGGTGGCGATCTTCTCTCCGGGCCGCACCAGGAACCGGTCGCCGACCCGCAGGTCGCCGGTCGGGATGAGGGCTTCGCGCCCGCCGCGCAGGACCGTGACCTCCTTCGCGCCCAGCTCCAGCAGGGCCTTGAGGGCGGCCCCGGCCTTGCGCTTGGAGCGGGCCTCGAAGTACCGCCCGGCCAGGATGAACGCGGTCACACCGGCGGCGGCCTCCAGGTAGATGTTCCCCGCGCCGTCGCTGCGGCTGATCGTCAGCTCGAAGGGGTGCGTCATGCCGGGTGTGCCGGCGGTCCCGAGGAACAGGGCCCACAGCGACCACAGGAACGCCGCCGAGGTGCCGACCGAGATCAGGGTGTCCATGGTGGCCGCGCCGTGGCGGGCGTTGGTGAACGCGGCGCGGTGGAAGGGCCAGGCGGCGTAGGTGACCACGGGGGCGGCGAGGGTGAGGCTCAGCCACTGCCAGTACTCGATCTGCAGGGCCGGGATCATGGCCATCGCGATGACGGGGACGGAGAGCACCACGGCCGTGGTCAGCCGCTGCCGCAGCGGTCGCAACTCCTCGTCGGCCCTCTCCTCGTCGGAGGGGCCCTCCGTACCCGCTGTCTCCGCCTTCGCGGGCGCGGGCTCCTGGGCGGTGTAACCGGTCGCCTCGACGGTGGCGATCAGGTCCGCCACATCGATCCCGTCGGCGAAGGCGACCTTCGCCTTCTCGGTCGCGTAGTTCACGGTCGCCTCGACGCCGTCCATGCGGTTCAGCTTCTTCTCGATACGAGCCGCACAGGAGGCGCAGGTCATGCCGCCGATGGCGAGTTCGACCTCGCGTGCTGCGGTGGGGGCCGGGTGGGCGGCTGCGGTCGGCATTCCTGCTCCTCGTCGTCGGTTATACCCCCTAGGGGTATCTTCGGCTCGACTTCTGTATACCCCCTCCCCCTAAAAGGCGCAAGGGGTGTGGGTGGGCGCGGCCGGGGAACCCGGGGTGCCGGAGTGGGGTGTGCGGCTGCAGTGGGGGCACCAAGGGCATTAGGCTGGGATATTGGACTAGACCTCTCGGCCCGCAGGGGGCCGGGTACCGCCGCAGCCGCCTTCCTGGAGGAATGGGCCCATGAGCAACCGTGTACTCCTGGAGGTGATCGCCCTCGACGCGCAGGACGCGGTCGCGGCGCGCTCGGGAGGGGCCGACCGGCTGGAGCTGGTCACCGACATGGCGGCCGACGGCCTGACCCCGGCGAGAGAGACCTTCGCCCGCGTCCGGGCGGCCGTGGACATCCCGGTGCGCGTCATGCTCCGCCTGACGGACGGGTTCTCGGCGGGCGGACCGGAGGACGTCGACGCGCTGGTCCGGGCGGCGGAGGGGCTGCGGGCGGAGGGTGCGGACGAGTTCGTCCTCGGCTTCCTGGACGACCACGGCCACCCGGACCTCGTGACCGTCGAACGGCTGGTGGCGGTGCTGGGCGGCTGCCGCTGGACGTTCCACCGGGCGATCGACCGCGCGGTGGACCGCGACGCGCTGCGCAAGCAGCTGGCGGACGTGCCGGGCCTGGACACGTACCTGACGGCCGGGTCGCCGGAGGGCGTCGACGACGGGCTGCCGACGCTGCTCGCGGAGGCGGCGCGGCACGGGGAACCGGGCTACGAGCCGGAGCTCCTCGTGGGAGGCGGCCTGCGCCTCGCCCACGTCCCGGCGCTGCGGGCGGCGGGCGTCCGGGGGTTCCACATCGGCGGCGCGTCCCGCCCGGCCGGCTGGTCGTCACCGGTCGCCCCGTCCGCGGTCCGCGAGTGGCGCGAGGCGCTGGACGCGTAGGGGACGCGGGCCCGGGGGCGCGGCGCCCCCGGGCCCGCGCCGCGCCGACGCGCCCGTCAGCCCAGCTGCCGCGGCAACGGCTGTGCGTGCAGGACCGTCAGACCAACTGCCGTGGCAGAGGCGGTGCGTGCAGGACTGTCAGGCCAACTGTCGCGGCAGCGGCTGGGCGTGCACGACCGTCAGGCCCGAGACCGCCCTCGTCAGCGCCACGTACAGGCGGCGCAGGCCCGTGCGCTCGTCCGGTTCGGCCGCGACCACCGCGGCCGGCTCGTCCAGGACCACGTAGTCGTACTCCAGGCCCTTCGCCAGCGATGCCGGCACCAGGGTCAGGCGGGTGTCGGGGGTCGTCTCCTCGCCCGGGGAGAGGTACGACAGGCCGGCCGACGCCAGTGCCGCGGCCAGCGCCGGCACACGGGCGTCCGAGGCGATCAGGCCGATCGAGCCCTCCCGGGCCAGGGACTCCAGGCAGGCCGAGACGACCGCCGTGTCCAGGTCGGACACGGCGCGGACCGACAGCGAGCCCGGGTTCTCGCGCACCGACGACACCGGGGCCAGGCCCGGGGACATGTGCGGGAGGAGGCGGGAGGCGTACGCGATCACCTCGCGCGGCACGCGGAAGCCCGCGGTCAGCTCCTCGACCGCCGCCTCCGGCTTGCCGAGGTGGGACAGCGCCTCCGCCCACGACGCCGTCGCCCACGGCGTCGTCCCCTGGGCCAGGTCGCCCAGCACCGTCGCCGAGCCCGTCGAGCAGCGCCGGCCCACGGCCCGGTACTGCATCGGCGACAGGTCCTGCGCCTCGTCGAGCACCACGTGCCCGAGCGAGTGCGTGCGCTGCACCAGGTCCGTCGCCTCGTCGATCAGCACCGCGTCGGCGGCGGACCACTTCGCGGACTTCGCGCTGCGGGGAGCTTTCGGGAACAGGATCACGGCCTGCTCCTCGGCGGTGAGGATCCCGTCGGCGTGCGCGGCGAGGAACTCCGCGTCGGACAGCAGGCGCAGGACGAGCTTCGCCGGGTCCACCGGCGGCCAGATCGCCTTGACCGCCGCCTTCACCGCCGCGTTGCGTGCCACGGCGTCCTGGACCCGGTCGTCGGGGGCCTCGCCCGCCTGTTCCATGCGGACCAGCACCGCGTGCGCGATCCGCTGGGGCAGCGCGTCGCGCGCCGCGCCGTACCGCACGTCCCGGTCCAGCAACTCGCGGACGACCTCCTCCAGTTCGTACGCCGGGATCCGCCACCGCCGCGACCCGCGCACGACCATCAGCGGCTCGGTGGGCAGCGTGACGTGCGAGCGGACCGCGCGGCGCAGCACCTCGGCCATCCGCGCGTCGCCCTTCACGACCGCCGCCGCGGCCGTGTCCTCGCCGCGCACCTCCACATGGGCGACGAGGTCGTCGACGGTGGACTGCCTGACCTCCAACTCGCCCAGCGCCGGGAGCACCTGCTCGATGTAGTGGAGGAAGGAGCGGTTCGGCCCGATGACGAGGGTGCCGGTGCGGGCGAGCCGTTCCCGGTGGGCGTAGAGCAGGTACGCGACACGGTGCAGGCCCACGGCCGTCTTGCCGGTGCCGGGGCCGCCCTGGACGCACACCGTGCCGGACAGGCCGCCGCGGACGATCTCGTCCTGCTCGGGCTGGATCGTCGCCACGATGTCCCGCATCGGGCCGACGCGCGGCCGCTCGATCTCCGCCTGGAGGAGCTTGGAGGTCTGCGAGCCCCCGGCGGAGCCGGAAAATGTCACAGCCGAGGGGTCGGTGAGATGCTCGTCCTCGTACGCGGTGAGCTCGCCGCCCGTGTAACCGAAGCGCCGCCGCAGACCCACGTCCTGCGGGTCCTTGCGCGAGGCGCGGTAGAACGGCTGGGAGACGGGGGCGCGCCAGTCGATGACCATCGGATCGCCGGCGGCGTCGTGCACGTGCCGACGGCCGATGTAGAAGCGTTGCCCCTCCTGCGTGGTGCGCAGGTAGTCGAGGCGGCCGAAGAACAGCGGGGTGTGCGACAGGTCGGCCAGCGCCTTGATGCGCTCCTCGATCTGGGCTTCCAGGACGACCGCGTTGACCCAGTTCGCGGTGACGTCCTTGATGTCGAGCGACTCGACGTCCTCGCGCATCGCGCGCAACGCCGCGCGGGAGGCGGCCAGATGGGCCCGCTCGCGTCCGAGCGGATCGCCGTCGGCCGTGGGCGCCGCCGTGGCGGAGGTGACGTCGGGTACAGGGGCGTGCGCGGGCACGGGTTGCCTCCGGGCTGATGCTGCGTGGTCACGACATGGCAGACCGGCCGGTTTCCGTCCGGGCGGTGGCGCTCCTCGAGGGAGGCGGGAGGGGGCCCCGACCGCGTCGGGGGCAAGCCCGCGATTGTAGTGGGAGCCCTGGAGGGAGGCGAACGCTTTTTCCCGGAGGCGCTCCTCCCCGTAGGGGACGCTGTCTGTCCGGAGTCGTACGCGCACCGGTGCGCGGTTCAGCCCGCAGAGCGATGCTCCGCACGGGTGATGGGGACACCATGGAGACATGAGCACAGCGACTTTCGTCCCAGGCACCACGCCCCCCGGCGGCGCGACCGCCACGGGCGCCGTGCACCACTCACACCACCGCGTCGGCAACGCCCTGCGCGCGATCAAGGTCTTCGCCGGGGCCGTGTTCTCCGTGGCCGTACTCGGCGAGTACGCGGAGGAGGCAGGCGTCCGACGTCCTGCGCAGCCCGGCCCCGGCTGACCGGGGCGGGGGCCGTTGGTGGTTGCTGACCGGGGGTGGTTTCCTCGGGGTCGGCCGAGGCAGCCCGGCCCCGGCTGACCGGGGCGGGGGCCGTTGGTGGTTGCTGACCGGGGGTGGTTTCCTCGGGGTCGGCCGAGGCGCCGGCGGGCTCGGCCGAGGCCCCGGCAGGGTCGGCCGAGGTGCCGGCGGACGCCCCCTACCTCAGCGGACCGGGTCCGCAGGCCCCTCCGCCTCGCCCGCCAGGAGCTCGTCCGCGTCGACGATCCGGTACGCGTAGCCCTGCTCGGCCAGGAACCGCTGGCGGTGCGCCGCGAAGTCCTGGTCGATCGTGTCCCTCGCCACCACCGAGTAGAAGTGCGCCTTGTGGCCGTCCGCCTTCGGGCGCAGGACGCGGCCGAGGCGCTGGGCCTCCTCCTGGCGCGAACCGAACGTGCCGGACACCTGGATCGCGATCGTCGCCTCCGGGAGGTCGATCGAGAAGTTCGCGACCTTGGAGACGACCAGCACGCTGATCTCGCCGTTGCGGAAGGCGTCGAAGAGCTTCTCGCGCTGCGTGTTCGACGTCTCACCCTTGATCACCGGGGCGTCCAGGTGCTCTCCCAGCTCGTCGAGCTGGTCGATGTACTGGCCGATGACCAGGATCTGCTGCCCCGCGTGCTTGCGGACCAGCTGTTCCGTCACCCTCCGCTTCGTCGCCGTCGTAGCGCAGAAGCGGTACTTCTCCTCCGTCTCGGCGGTCGCGTACGCGAGCCGCTCCGATTCGGTGAGGTTGACCCGTACCTCCACGCAGTCGGCGGGCGCGATGTAGCCCTGCGCCTCGATCTCCTTCCAGGGCGCGTCGAACCGCTTCGGCCCGATCAGCGAGAAGACGTCCGACTCGCGGCCGTCCTCGCGCACCAGGGTCGCGGTCAGGCCCAGCCGGCGGCGTGCCTGGAGGTCGGCGGTGAACTTGAAGACCGGCGCGGGCAGCAGGTGCACCTCGTCGTAGAGGATCAGACCCCAGTCGCGGGAGTCGAACAGCTCCAGGTGCGGGTAGATGCCCTTCCGCTTGGTCGTCAGCACCTGGTACGTGGCGATGGTGACCGGGCGGATCTCCTTCTTCGTGCCGCTGTACTCGCCGATCTCGTCCTCGGTCAGCGACGTCCGCCGCACCAGCTCGTGCTTCCACTGCCGGGCGGAGACGGTGTTGGTGACCAGGATCAGCGTCGTGGCCTTGGCCTGCGCCATCGCGCCCGCCCCGACCAGCGTCTTGCCGGCGCCGCAGGGCAGGACGACGACACCCGAGCCGCCGTGCCAGAAGCCCTCGACGGCCTGCTTCTGGTAGGGGCGCAGCGCCCAGTCCGTCTCGTCGAGGTCGATGCGGTGCGCCTCGCCGTCGACGTAGCCCGCGAGGTCCTCCGCCGGCCAGCCCAGCTTCAGCAGCGTCTGCTTGATCTGCCCGCGCTCGGAGGGGTGCACGGCCACCGTGTCCGGGTCGATCCGGACGCCCACGAGCGGCTGGATCTTCTTCGACCGCAGGATCTCCTCCAGTACCGGCCGGTCGGTGGTCGTCAGGACGAGCCCGTGGGTGGGGTGCCGGGTGAGGGTGAGCCGGCCGTAGCGGGCCATCGTCTCGGCGACGTCGACGAGCAGGGCGTGCGGGACCGGGTACCGGGAGAACTCGACCAGCGCGTCCACGACCTGCTCGGCGTCGTGCCCGGCGGCACGCGCGTTCCACAGGCCGAGGGGGGTGACCCGGTAGGTGTGGATGTGCTCGGGCGCACGCTCCAGCTCCGCGAACGGCGCGATGGCGCGACGGCAGGCGTCCGCCAGCTCGTGGTCGACTTCGAGAAGGAGGGTCTTGTCGCTCTGGACGATGAGGGGACCGTTCACACCTGCGCCCTTTCGGTAAGGCTGGGGGCCGCTTGAGGCCGGTGAGGCCAAACCTCAAGTGTGCCGCATGGCGCCGCGGGCGGACTCAGACGTCGTCGGCCAGCTCCGCCACGCCCGTGATGCGGTGCAGCGGGTACGTGCGCACCTCGTCCGCCGTGTGGTCGTACGCCGTCACGAAGCCGCCCTCCACCCGGACCGGGGCGATCACGCGCTGGCTGGCCGCGCCGTCCGCGTTGACGTAGCCGATCCAGACCGCCGAGCCGGTCATCGCCGCCGCCTGCACGGTGGCCAGCGTCTCGGCGGGGGTGGTGCGGGGCATCTCGCCGTTGTGGACGGGCGCGGCGGCCTCGGCGACCGGCTTGCGTTCCACCGTGGCCGCGAGGTCGCCGGCCCGGATCGCCTTCACGGCCGCGCCCAGCAGCGTGGCGTCGGGCACCGGCGGCCCGTCCGGGACCGGGGCCGGTGCCGTGCGCGGCGGGGTACGGCGGGCGTGGGCGCGGGTGATCACCACGTCGCCCTCGGCCGACTCGGCGGCCGGCGCGTACCCCATCGCCCGCAGGCCGTCGAGCAGTGCCGCCGGGTCCGCCTGGGCGGCCAGGACCGTGGGCGCGAGGCGGCGCAGGCGCAGGCCCTGCGAGCGCTTGTCGGCCAGGATCTCGCCGAGCAGGGTGTCGTCGTCACAGCGCACGTACGCGGAGGCGGCGCCGACGCGCAGGTGGCCGTGGCGGCGGGCGACGTCGTCGATGAGGTAGGTCAGCGGCTGCGGCACGGGCGTACGGGAGTGCCTGGCCAGGAACGTGTGCAGGTCGGCGGCGGCCCGCCCGGCGTCGAGCGCGCGGCGCACGGAGGCGGGCGTGAAACGGTAGACGGTCGCGCCGCCCTTGGACTCGACGTCGGCGAGGACGGCGAGGGTCTCGGCCAGCGGCCGCTCCAGCGGGCCGGGGGCGACGGCCGTCAGGTCGGCCTGGAGGAGGACGTGGTTCAGCGGCTCGGGAAGCAGCGGGGCGAGGAGGGCGAGGGCACGGGCCCGGCGCTCGCCGGAGTCGCCGGCGCCGTCGGCCGCGGCGCGGTAGGCGACGGGCCCGGGGCGCGGCACGGCGGTCCCCGCCGTCCCGTCGCCGGCGCCGTCCGGGTCCGGCAGGCCGAGCAGTGCGCGGGTGTGGGAGGCGAGAGCGCCGCGGCCCGTCACGCCCAGCAGCTCCGCCTCCGCGAGCGTCCAGGTCGCGATGCGCGCCCGCAGGTCCTGGCCGCCGCTCACCGAGTCGCCCCGCTCGCCCCGCAGCGGCCGCTCCCAGCGCAGCCGGTCCAGCAGTGTCTCCGGGTCCGGGACGGCGCCCGCCGGGAGGGACGCCATCAGCTCCAGCACCCGCAGCCGGACCGCGGGCGCGGCCGAACGGTCCAGGTCGGGGCCGAGAGCGGAAAGCGTGCGGCCCTTGGAGTCCTGGCTGCCGACGAGCCCCGGCGCGCGGGTGGCCGACAGCCAGGCGACCGCGAGCTCGGCCCACCGCTGCGCCGGAGGCAGCTCCAGCCACTCGTCGTACGCGGGCGTCGGGGCGTACCGCTCGTCGGCCTCGCCGTCGGAGGCCAACAGGCCGGCCGTATAGGCCAGTTCCACCCAGAACGCGGCGAGCTGCTCGGTCGTGTCCAGCGCCGAGGCCGTCCGCTTGAGGTCGCGTACGGACAGGCCGCCCGCGCGCAGCACCGGCGGGCCGCCCTCGTGCCAGTCCTTCAGCAGGTCCTCGACCGTCGTCAGCGCCGTGAACGCCTGCCCGGCCGCCGCGCTGTCCACAACCTGTGGACGGCGCTCCGCCGCCTGCGTCACCGACGGCGGCACCGGCTCCGGCACCCGGTGGGCCCGGCCCGCCCGCAGATGCAGCGCCGCCTCCCTGGGCAGCACCACCGTCCGCGGCGACGCGGGCAGCAGCAGCCCGCGGTCCCGCAGCCACTGCACGGGCGGCGCGGGGGAGGACGTCACCTCCCCGTACGGCGGACCCCACACCAGCCGGTCCAGCACCGCCAGCGCCTGCGGCGGTGCCGTGTCCAGCAGCAGCGCCATCCGGCGCCGGTCCGTGAACAGCGCCGTCAGCGCCGTCACCGCGGACACCGGGTCGTGCGTCGGCGGCAGTCCGGCCGCCGCGAGGATCTCCTGCAGCCTGCCCGGCGACATGCCTGCGGTGGCCTCGGCGACGGTCGGGCCGAGACCGGTGGGGGAGGGGCGGGTCGGCGACGGCGCGAGCAGTTCGCGGGCCGTGCGCACCAGCCGCAGCCGGTCGTCACCGCCCCACACCAGGGCCTGCGCGCGCAGCACCCCCAGCGCGCCGGGCAGCGCCGCCTCGACCGCCGGGTCGCCCTCGTCACCGGCCATCAGCGCGAGCAGGGTCTCGTACGGGGCGGGGTCGGGCGCCACGGCCAGAGCCTCGGCGCTCTGCAGCGCGAACCGGTCGAGCCGCTCCAGGGCACGGACGACGGAGGCGCGGGTACCGGCGCGGGTGGCGAGCTGGGTGACGTCGGTCGGCACCGGGTTCAGCAGATCGGGCCGGGCACGCAGCAGCGCGGCCAGTTCCTCGTCGGTGCGGGCGCGCAGCGCTTCCGCCAGCGTGCGCGGGGCGGCGCCGCCGCTTGGTTCGGGCTTGGTCCCCATCCGCCCCACGGTAGCCCCTGGAGCGCTACCGTCGTGGACAGGGCGGGCCCGGGGAAGGGGCCGTGATTCGTGGGATACGCCGGGAGCGCAGGGGAACGTCCGTGGGGATCGAGAGCGATCAGCTGGTCTACGACTACCTGAGCCGGGTCGGCGACCTGGCCCAGCAGGCCCAGCTTCCGTCGGGCGCCCGGATGCGGCTCGTGTCGTCGCTGCGGGGCGAGATCGACAAGCAGAGGTCGCGGTTCGGCGGGGACAGCCCGGCCGCGGTGCGCCGGATCCTCGGGCGCCTCGGTGCGCCGGAGACGGTGGTGGCCGCGGCGGCGGAGGAGAAGGCCGTGCCCGCGCCGCCTTCGGACGCGCCCTCGTCCGTGTCTTCGGCTCCGTCCTCGGATTCGCCGTCGGCTCCGCCCTCGGCCCCGACCTCGCCTTCGGACACCGGTGGGCGGCGGCCGTCGATGCCGCGGCAGCGGGGATGGCGCCGCATCCCGCGCCCGCGCACGGATCCCGCGCCCCGGGAGGCGGCCGCGTCGCCGCCGCACCTGGCCGGGACGGACGAGCTCGGCCCCTCGGGCTCCGAGCCGGACTGGTGGCGGGTCGAACCGGGGCCGTTCGGGGCGGGGGAGCGGGTGGCCGGGTTCGTCGGCGGCGTGGAGGTCCCCGAGATACTGAGGCCGCCGCCGGAGGAGAAGGCCGATCCCGAGTCCGAGGGAGAGTCCGGCGGCGCGTCCGACGGCGCTGAGGCTCCCGGTGCGGAGGCGACGGACGAGGCCGTGCCGGTGCGGCGGTGGTGGCTGCCGCGAGGGGAGCGGGGCGGGCCCGCGGACCTGGTGCTGCTGCTGGCCGCGGCCCTGCTGGTCGTCGGCGCCGTCCTCGGCTCGCTGCCGGCCCTGGCGGGCGGCTGGCTCCTCGCGTACGGCTCGCGCCGCCTGTCCCTCACCCAGTCGAAACTGGCGGTCGCCGGCCTCCCGGGCGCGGCCGTGGCGGCCGGAGCCGTATGGCTGTGGGGCCGCGTCAACGGCCACTGGGGCCCGCCGATCCCGGACGACGGCATGCGGGAGGCGCTGACGGGGACGTGGCCGTGGGTGCTGCGGGGGGCGGCGGTGGCGTCGGCGCTGTACCTGCTGTGGCGGCGGAGGAGGGTGCGGATGTAGCGCCTGCGGCGGGCTGTTCCCCACCCCGCCCCATCCCGAGCCGGGGCTTCGCCCCAGACCCCGTACCGCGCTTCGCGCGGTGTACTCAAACGCCGGACGGGCTGGATTTCGCTCCGCGAAATCAGCCTCGCCGGCGTTTGAGGCGCGGGGGGCCGGGGGGCCGAG
>NZ_JBFAOY010000019.1:0-140470 GCF_040675505.1 Streptomyces sp. NPDC049597 | reverse complement strand
GGGGTCACGTCGAGGAGCAGGACGTCCTTGACCTCACCCTTGAGGACACCGGCCTGGAGCGAGGCGCCGATCGCGACGACCTCGTCCGGGTTCACTCCCTTGTGCGGATCCTTGCCGGTCAGCTCCTTGACCAGGGCCGTCACCGCCGGCATGCGGGTGGAACCGCCGACGAGGATCACATGGTCGATGCCCGAGACCTTGATCCCGGCGTCCTTGACGGCGTTGTGGAATGGGGTCTTGCAGCGTTCGAGCAGGTCGGCCGTCAGCTGCTCGAACTGGGCGCGGGTGAGCTTCTCGTCCAGGTGCAGCGGTCCCTCGGCGGACGCCGTGATGTACGGCAGGTTGATCGTCGTCTCGGTCGAGGACGACAGCTCGATCTTGGCCCGCTCGGCCGCCTCACGCAGACGCTGCAACGCCATCTTGTCCTTCGACAGGTCGACGCCGTAGCCGTTCTTGAACTGCTTCACCAGGTGGTCGACGATCCGCTCGTCCCAGTCGTCGCCCCCCAGGTGCGTGTCACCGTTGGTCGCCTTCACCTCCACCAGGCCCTCACCGATCTCCAGCAGCGAGACGTCGAAGGTGCCGCCGCCGAGGTCGAAGACGAGGATCGTCTGGTCGTTGCCCTTGTCCAGGCCGTAGGCGAGAGCGGCGGACGTCGGTTCGTTGATGATCCGCAGGACGTTCAGACCCGCGATCTGCCCCGCCTCCTTCGTGGAGGTGCGCTGCGCGTCGTTGAAGTACGCCGGGACGGTGATCACCGCGTCCGTGACGTCCTCGCCGAGATACGCCTCGGCGTCCCGCTTCAGCTTCTGCAGCACGCGGGCCGAGATCTCCTGAGCGGTGTACCGCTTGCCGTCGATGTCCCCGGACTCCGGGAAGCGCCAGTTTCCCTCGCCCATGTGCCGCTTGACCGACCGGGCGGTGCGCTCCACGTTCGTCACGGCCTGCCGCTTGGCGAGCTCCCCGACGAGCACGTCGCCGTTCTTGGCGAACGCCACGACCGACGGCGTGGTCCTCGCGCCCTCGGTGTTCGTGACGACCGTCGGTTCGCCGCCTTCCAGCACGCAGACGACGGAATTCGTCGTTCCCAGGTCGATGCCCACTGCTCGTGTCATCGCAGCCTCCTCGGAGACAGGAACTGCCGGTATGTCCTGCGTAAATCCTGTCCCCGATCAAGTCAAGACCGGCCCCGGACCGCGGTCCGGTCGCCGGCGTCACCGCGTCTCGCGGGACCGTGCGTTGCGCCCGGGAGCACCCTCGCGCGGGTCGTGGTGTCATCGAAGTGTGGGCGGAACACGCTGACGAGACCGGGAGGAAACATGGCCGGACAGCTGAGAGCCCGAGACATCATGACGGGCGGAGTGCACTGCGTGGGGGCGCACGACTCGCTGCACAACGCGGCGAAGATGATGCGGGATCTGAACGTCGGATGCCTGCCCATCTGTGGTGACAACAACAGGCTCATCGGCCTGGTCACCGACCGCGACATCGTCGTCACGTGCTGCGCGGAGGGGATCGACCCGGCGACCGTTCAGGCCGGTTCGCTGGGCGGGACCCTGCACTGGATCGACGCCGAGGCGGAAGCCTCCGAGGTCCTGGAGGTCATGGAGAGCAATCACATCAAGCGACTGCCGGTGATCGACGTCGCGGGCGGCCACCGCCTGGTCGGGATCATCACCGAGGCCGACGTCGCGAAGAACCTCAGCGACGAGCAGATCGCGGAGTTCGCGACGCACGTCTACGCGACCACGTAGAACTCGCCCGGCAGTCCGACACCATGGGCGGGCCACGAGGGGCCGGCCCATGGTGTCGATGGTGTCGATCGCGGGTACCGCGGGGCAGGGAATGCCGGTCGGGCGCACGCGCGAGCGGCCCCCGGTATGCGGAGGTCGTCCGCCGACGGCCGGCGCCGGGTGATCTGCAGCCTGTGTCGCCCCGGGCGCGGCGGAGCAGTGACGGGGCGGCCGCCGGTCGGTGCACCGCTGCGCGGCCGGGGAAGGAGGTGCCCGGTCCACGCAACGGCTGTCGCCACCACGGCTGTCCCCGGAGCCGCTCGTGGCCTCACATGGTGCTGGGGCTCTGCCCGCGGGCCTCGTCCGCGACCTGCTTACCGGAATCACGGGCCTGTTCGCCGACCTCAGTGGCCCGCTCGCGTGCCTCTTCCCCGGTCGTGCGCGCCGCCTCCGCCGCCGTCTCCTTGATCTGCTCGCCTGCCTGTTGTGCGGCCCCAGTCGCGTCCTCCTTCAGCCGCTGCGCGGATTCGACGGCGGCCTGCTTGACCGGTTCCATCGCGTCCCCGGCCTGCTCGGACAACTGGGCGGCGGCCTGCTGCTCCGCCTCGGAGGCCGGCAGCAGCGATGCCGCCAGCAACCCTGCGCCGAAAGCGATCAGACCGGCCGCAAGCGGGTTGCCCTGTGTCTGCCTCATGGCCTGCTCGGGCGCCCTCTTCGCCGCGTCGCCCGCCTGTCCGGCCGCGTCGCGCACGGTGTCCGCCGCCTGGCCGGCGCTCTCCTGCACCGACTGCGCGGTCTCGCGCATGCCGCCCTGAGCGCTGCTCGTGGCGTGCGAGGCGGTGCCCATCACGCGGGCGCGTGCTCCGGACAACGCGCCCCGCATGCGCCGACCGCGGCGCCGCGCCATCCGGCGCGGGCTGGTGCGGTCGACCAGTTGGTCGACGTCGTACGACAGCTGCTGCCGGGTCGATTCGATCCCGGCCCTCATTTGGTCGGGTGACGTGCCCATTGCGCATCCTCCTTCAGTGTCTCCATGGTCCGCTCCGGCTTCGGCGACACCTGTCGCATGCGCGCACGGCCCATCACGAACAGCACGGCACCGACGAGCGCCCACACACCGGTGACGATCAGTGCCGCCCAGCCGGCGTCCATCACGTTGGCCAGGGCGAACACCGCGGCCAGCGAAGCGAACAACGCCACCATGGAGCCGGCGAACCCGGCTCCTCCGTACATCCCGGCGGCCTTGCCCGCCTTGGTCGCCTCCTCACGGACCTCCGCCTTGGCCAGCTCGACTTCCTGCCGGAACAACTGCTCCAAATCCGAGGTCACGGCCGTGAGGAGTTCGCCCACGGACCGGTCCTGCGTACCCGGCCGCGCCGAGTGCGGTGCGATCACGGACACGGCTCACACCCCCGCAGGGCCCGGCAGCCCGACGCGTGGCGCGGTTCCCGGCGGCAGCGACGTCTCGTCGCGGGCCGGTGCCGCAGTCCGGCGGCCGGCCGACCGGCTCTGCTGGGTGCCCGCCTTCGCGAGGCGGCCCACCACAAGTCCCGCGAGCACCGCTCCACCGAGGAACGCTCCCGGCCGCCGGCGTGCGAATCCCTGCAGATCCCCCAACAGTCCTTCCACACCCTGCTTGTCCAGGTAGTCCGCCGCGCGATGGCCGCCGTCAGCCGCCTGCGCCGCCAGGCTGCGGGCCGGGGAGTCCCCCGGCGCGTTCTCGGCCAGCCCCGCGAGGTCGTCGGCCCACTGCCGCATCGTTCCGGCGAACCGCTCGGTCTGCCCGCGTGCCTCCTCGCGCAGTCGCTCCTGGAGGTCACGCACCGCCGTATCGGCCTGTTCACGGGCCCGGCCGGCCACGTTCCTGGCCTGCTCGGCGGCGACCCCGCCCACCTGGCCGACCGCCTGGCCGGCCTGACCGGCGGTGGCCGACGCCTGTTCCCTGGCGGCCTGTCCCGTCTGTTGTGCTCGCCCGACGTCGCTCATGGGCCATTCCTCCTTCGGTCTCGGATCTCCGCGCCGTCCCCCGCTCTCGCAGGTCGTCGCCCGGTCGCGAGCGACTGGACAGCGCCTCCGGATTCCCACTGCGGGTACCATCCCGTCCCGACGTGAAACACGGACCGACCGAGACGCGGACCAGGTGGGCCGCCTCCATGGGCCTTTCGGTCGCCGGCCGGGACCTCGCGCACCTCCCGGCCGGCCTCAGCCCCCACACCTGCGCCGAGGCCGAAAAGCGGCGGGCACAACGGCTCCGACCGGACGACAACGGCCCCGACCGGACGGCAACGGCCCGGACTGACGACAACACTCCGACCGGACGACAACGGCTCCGAAACCGAACGACCACAGGGCACCGCGAACGCGAGGCGGGGCAACGAATGTTCCAAGGCGCCGGTCTTCGTGGCTGCCCCGGCCCGTCGGCGAACTGCGCGGGAAACGGGCATCGTTGGGATCGTGACTTCCTGCTCCGTCGCGCGTTGTGCGACAGGGGATGTTCAGGAAAGGTGACCGCCGCCCAACATGGGCCGTACCCTGCATCACAACCATCCGAACGCTCGCACCCCCCAACTCATGAGGAGGGCGTCATGCCGACGACACCCAGCACCGACACCATCGAAACAACAACCGCACTGCTGCAGGCGGAACTTCCCCGCCTCGAAGAGCATCAGCTGGCGCTCCAGAAGGAGCTCGCAGTGGTCTCCGAGCGGCTCGAATCCGTGCGCGGCGCCCTGTCGGCGCTCAGCGCGCTGGCTGCCACGACAGTGCCGCGGCCCCGTGTTTCGGAGGAGGCCGAGGCCGAGGCGACCCTGGCCGGCGAACCGCAGGCCCCCACCGCGACGGAGGAGCCCGCGCCGGAGACCGCCCAGGAATCCGCACCGCTGCCCGAGCCGGCCCAGGAGCCCGCTGCGGCCGCCGAATCCACCGGCACCGGTGGTGACACCGACACCGCCGACACCACAACACCCGCGGACGCCACCGAGACGGCTCCCTCGACGCCCCGCAAGCCCACGAGCCGCGCCAAGAGGAAGGCCGCGCCCAAGGCCGCCGCTCCGCAGGCGGCGACGCGCCGGCCCGCGAAGAAGCGCACCACCACGAAGGCCGCCAAGACAGCGAAGCCCGCCGCCAAGCCCGCGAAGACCACGAAGGCCGCGCTGGACAGGCAGGCCACGAAGGACAAGCAGGCCGCGCCGCGCAAGACGGCCGCCACGGTCGCGCAGGACACCGGCGGGCTGACCGAGCAGGTCATCGCCATCCTGTCCGGGAAGGCCGGCACCCCGCTGCGGGCGCGGGACGTCGCCCATGCTCTCGGCCGTGACGAGAGCGCGGGCGCCATCAACACCGTGCGCAGCACCCTGGACCGTCTGGTCGCCACCTCACGCGCCCACCGCGCCGGCCGCGGCCTCTACCAGGCGCCCACCGGCTGACACCGGCCCGCGCGACGGCCGGGCCGCGGCCCGGCCGTCGCGGGCGGACGCCTGTCACCGTGGTCAGCCGCCGAACGCGGCGGCGGCGAGGCCCTCCCCCGCGTCCGGCACGACGAGCAGGGAACCACTGAGCGGGTGCGGGCGGGCAAGTCCGGTGCGCGCGGTGGTGATGTACAGGTCGCGCAGGCCCGGGCCGCCGAAGGCGCAGGCGGTGGGACGGCGTACGGGCAGATGGAGTGTGCGGTCCAGGCGACCGTTGGGGTCGTACCTGCGCACCTGGGCACCGTCCCAGAGCGCGACCCAGACGCATCCGGCGGCGTCGACGGTGAGGCCGTCGGGGTAACCGGCGCCGGGCTCGACAGTGGCGAACGGCGTGCGGTCGATGACGCGTTCGCCCGACATGCGGCAGACGTCGATGCGTCGGGTGGGGCTGTCGATGTAGTACATGAGCGCGCCGTCGGGGCTCCACCCGATGCCGTTGCTCACGGCCGCACCGCCGAAGACCTCGGTGACGGTCCCGTCGGGCGCGACGCGCGAGAGGCTGCCGCCGCCGGCCGCCTCGTCGTAGCGCATGGTGCCCGCCCACAGTGCCCCGTCCGGCGCGACGGCCGCGTCGTTGCCGCGCCGGCCCGGAACCGGGTCGCGCACGAGCCAGGACACTCCCCCGTCGGTGCCGTACAGGGCGATGCCGTCCCGGAGGTTGACCACCAGTCCTCCGCCCGCCCGCGGCTTCGCCGCTCCGACGTGCTGTTCGGTGGTCATGACGGTACGGCGGCGGCTTGCCGGATCGTAGGTGTGGACGCGGGAGTTCAGAATGTCCACCCAGATCAGCCGGGCACCTGCCGCGTCCCAGGTGGGCATGTGACGGATCGGCCAGGCGCGAACCACCCACGTCGGCACTCGCCGAGCGGGGGTGGTTCGCCCCGTGCCCGCGGGCGGTGTCGGCTGCCGGCAGCCGATGTACCGGGCCGGGCGTCGGTCAACGCTTCCGGCACAACGCGTTCTCCGACGCCTGGTCAGCGCCCCGTTCCCCCGCCGGGCCGACGCGTGGCACGAGCAGCACACCGAGAAGGGGGACGGCGCCCAGCACCAGCCACGGGAGTGTGCCGCCGAGTTCGAGGAGGGCTCCCGCCGGTGCGCCGCCCGCGAGGACGAGCAGTCCGGAGACCGACGAGAGCCCGCCGGTGAACAGGCCGAGGCGGCGCGCGTCGACGAGTTCGGTAACGCATGCCCGGGCCGCGGGCACCACCAGCATCTGCCCGAGCGTGAGCAGCACGACGAACGAGACGGCCGGCCAGAGCCCCCGCAGGGGCAGGAGGACGCCGGTCACGGCGAAGGCGGCCGCGATCAGGACCAGGCCCCAGCGGATCATCGCGGTCAGGCCCAGCCGGGCCGACGCCCTGCGCTCCAGTGGCACCTGGCCGAAGACGACCATCGCCGAGGAGAGCGCGAAGATCCAGCCGAGCGCCTGCTGCGAGCCCGTGGCGCGGTCCAGTTCGGCGGGCAGGGCGAGGTACAGCTGGTTGTAGGCGATCAGGTAGGTGGAGTAGGCGAGGGCGAGGCCCAGGAAGCGGCGGTTGCGCACGAGGGGGCGCAACGCGGGCCGTCGGCGTGCGGCCGCGGCCTCGGCGCGGGGCATCAGCCGCCAGTGGCCTGCCAGGACCACGGCGAAGACGGCGGCACCGGCCAGGCACGCGCCGCGGAAGCCCCCGACGAGCAGGAGCGTCCCGAGCAGGGGTCCGATCAGGGCTCCCGCCTGCCCGCCGGCCGAGAACCTGGCCAGCACGCTCGTGCGCACGGGCCCGCCCGCCTGCTCCATCCGCAGGGCCTCCCGCGCGATCTCGCTCTCCACCGCGGGTGAGAACAGCGCCGCGGCGAAGCCGACCAGCACCACGGCGGCGGTCACCGACCAGGCGGCCTCGGCCGTGCCCAGCCAGACGAATCCCGCCACCCGCAGCGCGCATCCGGCGAGGACGACGGGCCGGGGGCCGTAGCGGTCGGTCAGCGAGCCGCCGACCACGAACATGCCCTGCTGGCTGAAGGTCCGCAGCCCCAGGATCAGCCCGACCAGCGCGCCGCCGAGGCCCAGCGCGCCCCCCAAATGGTCGGCGAGGTAGGGCAGTACGGCGAAGAAGCCCACGTTGAAGGCGAACTGACTGGCGACGAGCAGGCGGGCGAGCGGGGACATCAGGTGAGCTTTCCGTCCCGCATGGTCAGGACACGGTCGCAGAAGTGCCGCACGACCGGCATGTCATGGCAGATGAACAGGTAGCCGAGGCCCAGCTTCTCCTGGAGGTCGAGCAGGAGGTTGACGATCCCGGCGCGCAGGGACGGGTCGAGTGCGGAGACGGGCTCGTCGAGGACGAGCAGCTCCGGCTCGCTCGCCAGCGCGCGGGCGATCCCGGCGCGCTGGCACTGCCCGCCGGAGAGCTCGTGCGGGAGCCGCTCGCCGTGGGACGTGTCGAGGCCGACCATGCCGAGGAGTTCCTCGACCCGGCCGGGCCCGGTCGCCCGGGACCAGCGGCCCTGGACGCGCAGCGGTTCGGCGATCTGATCGCGGACGCGCCTGCGGGGGCTGAGCGTGCCGTAGGGGTCCTGGAACACGGGCTGGATCCGGGGCCGGATGTGTCGCAGCTCCCTCTCGCCGAGCGCCGTCAGGTCGGTGCCGGCGAACCGGACCCGGCCGCCGTCCGGACGGCGCAGGTGCAGAACGGCCGCGGCGGTCGACGACTTGCCGCAGCCGGAGGGGCCGATCAGCCCCACGGTCTCGCCCGCGCCGACCGTGAACGACACGCCGTCGACGGCGGTCGTCGTTCCGTGGCGGACGACCAGGTCGCGGACGTCCAGCAGGGGCGGCTGGGTGCTCATACGGGCTCCGGGACATCGAGATGGCAGGCGACATCGCGCCCGTCCAGGGGCCGGGGCGCGGGAAGTTCGACACGGCAGCGGGCCGTGGTGTGCGCGCAGCGCGGCGCGAAGGCGCAGCCGGGCGGGATGCCGCCCGGCGCCGGCGGCCGGCCGGGCAGGGCGGGCAGCCTGGACTTGCGCGCAGTGCCGTCCGCCGGGACGGAGGCGAGGAGCGCGGCGGTGTACGGGGACCGAGGCCGGTCCAGAATCCGGTCGGTGGGGCCGTACTCGACGATCCGCCCCGCGTACATGACGGCCGTCCGGTCGGCGTGCTCGCGCACGGCGTCGAGGTCATGGGTGACCAGGACGAGCGAGGCGCCCGTCGCGTCGCGCCGCTCGGCCAGCGCCGTCAGGACCTGGGCGCGCATCCCGGGGTCGAGCGCGGTGGTCGGCTCGTCGGCGACGACCAGGTCCGGCGCGTTGACCGTCGCCATGGCGATGACGGCGCGCTGCCGCATCCCGCCGGAGAACTCGTGCGGGAACGCGTCCAGGCGGTCGCCCGGGATGCCGACCTGTTCCAGGGCCTCCTCGGCCCTGGCACGCGCCTCACGCCTGGCCACTGCCTGAACGGAGCGTACGGCCAGGGCGAGTTGGGTGCCGACGCGGTGCACGGGAGACAGGGCCGACAGGGCGTCCTGCGGCACGAACGCGACGCTCCGGCCCCAGTCCGCGGAGGTGACGGGACCGCCCCGGAGCAGAGCGTCGCCGGTGACGGACGCGTCGTGGGGGGCCATGCCGAGCACGGTCCGCGCGGTCAGCGACTTGCCGGCCCCGGACTCGCCGACGAGGGCGAGGACTTCACCGGGCCCCACGTCGAAGGAGACACCGCGGACGGCTTCGACGCCGCCGAAGGAGACGCGCAGATCTCGTACCGAGAGAAGGTGGTCAGACGGCAACGGAAGTCGTCCTCTTTCGCAAGGGCGGCCGTACGGCGTGCCGTGGTCCGGTGTACGCGGACAGGATGACGGCGAGCGCGGCGAGCAGGGCCAGGGCGACGGCCGGGGCGAGTGCCGCGACCGGAGCGCGTTCCACGTAGTCGGCCGACTCGTCGAGGAGCAGCCCCCATTCGGGGGACGGCGGCTGGGCGCCGAGCCCGAGGAAGCCGAGCGACGCCAGGGCGAGTGCGATGCCGGGCAGGCGCAGCACGGCGTGCCGGGCGACCGGGGCGGCCACCGAGGGCAGGACGTGCCGGGTCAGGATCCAGGCCGGGCTCGCGCCGATCGCCTTCTGGGCGAGGAGGAACTGCGAGGCCCATACCTCCTGCGTGGGCCGTCAGGGCCGGCCAGGACACGAGGGCGACGGCGAGTGCGGCCCCGTCGGCGCGGGGGCCGAGGACGGCGGCGACCAGCACGCCGACGATCACGGGGGGCAGGGCGTTGGCGATGTCGGCCGCTCCGGTGGCGAGGTTCGGCAGGAAGCCGAGGGCGAGCGCGGTCACGAGGCCGAGGAGACAGACGGCGGCCGCCATACCGACCGTGGCCGCCGCGCCGTGCCCGAGCCGGGCCAGGGCGTCGCGGCCGAGCGCGTCCGCACCGAGCGGATGCGCGCCGGACGGCGCGGCGAGCCGGGCGGCGGTGTCGACGGTGTACGGATCGCGCAGCAGGCCCCAGCCGATCACGCCGACCAGTACGGCGCCGATGACCGCAGGGGCCCATGCGGGCACCCTCACCGGGCGCGGCGCCGGCAGGCTCAGGCCGGTTTCCCGGAGAGCCGGACCGAGCAGCCTCCTGCGCAGCGCGGCCGCGGCGGCGCCCGCCAGCAGCCCGAGGACCAGCAGGGCGAGCAGCGAGCCCTGGACCAGGGGCACGTCCTGGGACTTGACGGCGCCGAGGGTGGTGCGGCCGAGTCCGGGTACCGCGAAGACGGCCTCCACAGCCACCGCCCCGCCGGTCAGGCCGACCACGACCATCCCGAACTGCCCGGCCAGCGGCGGAAGGACGCGCCGCAGGGCGGCGGCGGCGACCCGGGCGCGGCCGACGCCCGCACCGCGCCACAGGTGGGCCCAGCGCTCGTCGAGGACGCCGGGAAGCGCCTCGGCGACCAGGCGGCCGAGCAGCCCGCCCGCGGGAAGGCCGAGGGCGAGCGCGGGCAGGACGAGGTGCGCCGGACCGGCCCACCCGGAGGTCGGCAGCCAGCCGAGGCCCACGCCCGCCACGATCAACAGCACGGTGGACAGCAGGAATTCGGGCACGGCCGTGAGCACGGCGGCGAAGGCGCCGGACGTCCCCCGCCCTCGTATCAGGACCGGCGCGACGAGGGCGGCGGCCACCAGGAGCGCGACCGCCAGGGCCGCGCCCATCAGTGTCAGGGACACCTGCAGACCGGTGACCACCGAGGGCAGCACATCGGCGCCCGAGACCCAGGAGATGCCCAGGTCGCCCCGGAGCAGCCCGGCCGCCCACTGCCCGAGCAGGCCCAGCGGCCCCGCGTCGAGGCCGAGGTCGGCGCGGATGGCGGCCAGTGCCTCGGGGGTCGGCTCCTGCTCGGCGGACCGCGCCCGCAGCAGGCTCAGCGCCGGGTCCTTGCCGGAGAGCCAGGGCAGCAGTCCGACGACGACGAGCACGCCGGCCAGGCACACCGCCCGGGAGAGTTGGGCCCTCACCTGACGTACGTGTCGATGGTGACGAGCTCGCGCTCACGGGGGTCGTGCGCGGCGCCGGACACACCGGCCGCGTCGCCCTGGATGACCCGTTCGTGCAGCATCGGTACGGCCGCGTCGGTGGCGAGCACGGCCGCCTCGGCGCCCATGATCGCCTCGCGGCGCGCGTCGCCGACCGCGGTCTCGGACGCCTTGGCCAGGGCCTTGTCGACCGCCGGGTCGGCCAGCTGCGGGATGTTGAAGGAACCCTCGCTCGCGAAGTCGCTGAAGAGGTACGCCGCCGCGTCGCCGGAGTCGAGAACGGTGGCCCGGGACAGGATGAACGCGTCGAACTTGCCCGCGAGGGCGTCCGCTTCGATGTTGGCGTACTCGCGCACGTCGAGTCTGACCGTGAAACCGGCGGCCTGGAGCTGCTGTTGCAGGATCTGGGCGACCTCGGGCAGTTCGGCGCGGTCCGTGAAGGTGCCGATGGTGATCTCGGTGCCGTCCGGGTCGCCCGCAGCGCCGTGCCGGACGTCCTGGCGCAGTCCGGCGGCCCACGGCAGGGCCGGCCCGAGCAGGCCCCCGGCGACGTCGGCCCTGCCCTCGTAGACGCTGCGCACGATCTCCTCGGCGTCGATCGCCTCGCGCGCCGCGGCCCGGAGCTCCGGGGCCTGGAAGGGGCCCGAACGGGTGTTGAGGTAGAGGGTGTTGGTGCGCGGCATCGGCACCTCGGTGATCAGCTTCTCGTCGAGCAGGCGGGCCTGGGAGACCGGCACCGCCTCGACGATGTCCGCCTCGCCGCTGCGCAGGGCCGCCGCGCGCGCCGTGCCGTCGGGGACGTACGTCACGTCGATGCCGGCGGCTTTCGCCTTGCCGCCCCAGTAGCCGTCGTAGCGGTCGAGCTTGGCCGACGCCGCGCCGTTCACCTGCACGAGTTCGAACGGGCCGGTGCCGGCGCCCACGGGGTCGACGGTCCTGCCCCGGTACGCCTTGGCGGCGAGGATCGACAACTGCGGCGAACTGAGCCGCTGCGGGACGAGCGGGTCGGCCGTGGCGGTGGTGACGGCGACGGTACGGGGGCCGAGTTCCTTCACGGAGAGGTCGACACCGTCGAGGATGCGCGGCTTGGGCGAGGCGCTCGCGGCGGCCCGCAGCGAGGTGACGACCGACCGGGCGGTCAGGCCGGTCCCGTCGTGGAAGGTCACCCCCTCGCGCACGGTGAACGTCCAGGTCTTCCCGGACTGTTTCCAGTCGGTCGCCAGCGCCGGCTCGGCGTTGCCGTCACGGTCCAGCTCGACGAGCGTCTCGGCGGTGGACCAGCGCGACAGCTTGAAGGCGTCGTCGGACAGCGGTGAGAGCCCCGAGCGCGGGGGCTGCATCATCGCGACCCGTATACGGCCGTCCCCGCTTTCGCCGGAAGCTCCGCCCGGGGACCCACTGCCGGCGAAACAGCCGGTGAGCAGCACCGAGACGGCTCCCAGAGCGGCCGGGAGCCCACGTCCCCGGCGACGCATGCGTGAACGTTCAATCGAATGCAAGGAAGACCCCAGGAAGGCGCGATGCGGAGGGAGGGCCCGACCTTAACACGATGACAATCGTTTTCGTTAACGGCTCACCTCCCTCCGCGGCACCGCCTGTGGCGACGGGTCTGACAGCATGTCTCCGCTGGGTGAACTCCCGCTCGCGGGCCCGCCTTTGACCGGCACGGGTGCGGATACACCGCGCTCAGCGGCCCACCGCGTACCCCTGCATTCCCCTCGGGTTGGCTGCCGCCGACAGGACGCCGGTCTCCGGGTCGCGCGACACCGCGCACAGACGGCCCTCCGACCACGGGTCACCGGTCGAGACGTCGTGTCCGCGGCGCCGCAGCCCGTCGATCACCTCCGGTCCGAAGCGGGACTCGACCGTGACACCGCCCGGTCGCATCTGCCGCGGGTAGAAGGACCCGGGAAAGCTGTCGGTGTGCCAGTTGGGCGCGTCGATCGCTCCCTGGAGGTCGAGTCCGCCGCGTACGCGGTCCCGCAGCGCGACAGCGAGGAAGAAGTGCAGTTGCCACTGGTCCTGCTGGTCGCCGCCGGGGGTGCCGAAGGCGATGACGGGTACGCCGCCGCGCAGTGCGAGCGAGGGGGTGAGGGTGGTGCGGGGACGGCGGCCTGGGGTGAGGGAGTTGGGCAGCCCGGGGTCGAGCCAGGCCATCTGCAGCCGCGTGCCGAGCGGGAAGCCGAGGGAGGGCACGACGGGGTTGGACTGGAGCCAGCCGCCGCTGGGAGTGGCGGCGACCATGTTGCCCCATCGGTCCACGATGTCGAGATGGCAGGTGTCGCCGCTGGTGGCGCCGTTGCCGGCGACGGTCGGCTCGCCCGCGCCCGGGGCTCTCCCGGTGTCGGGGCCGGACCCGCCCGCCGCGACGGCGAGCGCGTGCCGGCTCAGCCGGGGCGTGCGCCCGTCAGGGCTGCCGGGGCGCAGCTCGTACGACGCCGTGGCGCCGATCAGCGCGCGGCGCTCGGTGTTGTACGCGTCGGACAGCAGGGTCTTGACGGGCACGGTTCCGGGGCCGTCGGCGTCGCCGTACCAGGCTTCGCGGTCGGCCATGGCGAGTTTGGCGCCCTCGACGAGGGTGTGCACGTACTCGGCGCCGCCGTACGCGGGGAGCCGGCCGGGGAGCAGGGCCAGCTGTTGCAGGAGGGCCGGGCCCTGGGACCAGCCGCCGGCCTTGCACACCGTCCAGCCGTTCCAGTCGTAGGTGACCGGGTCCTCGTAGGTGGCGCGGTGGGCGGCGAGGTCGTCGCCGGTGAGTGTGCCGGCGTGGCGCGTGCCGGAGGTGTCGAGAGTGGGGCGCGCGGCCGCTTCGGCCAGCGCCTCGGCGACGAAACCCTCCCGCCAGACCCGCCGGGCGGCGTCGATCTGCCTCTCGCGGCCGCTCCCGGCGGCCTGCGCCTCGGCGAGCAGCCGGCGCCATGTGGCGGCGAGCGCCGGGTTCCTCAGGAGCCGTCCGGGAGCCGGGGCCCGCCCGCCCGGCAGGTAGACCTCGGCGGAGGAGGTCCATTCCGTTGTGAACAGCTCCCGCACGGTCTCGACGGTCTGCCCGACGCGCTCGACGGGCGGATGGCCCGCCTCGGCGTATCCGATGGCGTGTGTCAGCACGGAGGCGAGTGACTTCGTGCCGTGGTCGCGCAGCAGCAGCATCCACGCGTCGAACGTGCCCGGAACGGCGGCGGCGAGGGGCCCCGTCCCCGGCACGAGGTCCAGGCCCAGTGCGGTGTAGTGGCCGATGGTCGCCCCGGCGGGCGCCGGTCCCTGGCCGCACAGGACCCGTACCGGTCCGCCCGCGGGCGCGAGGATGATCGGGACCTCGCCGGCGGGGCCGTTGAGATGGGGTTCGACGACGTGCAGCACGAAGCCGGCGGCGACGGCGGCGTCGTAGGCGTTGCCGCCGTCCTCCAGGACGGCCATGGCGGACTGCGAGGCCAGCCAGTGGGTGGACGACACCATGCCGAAGGTGCCCTGCAGGGTGGGCCGGGTGGTGAACACGTGCGGCGGCTCCCTCTGTTCGGTGTGCGGGACAGTGGCGTGACGCGCCCGCGCCGACGGGCCGGCGAGCGCCGCCTTCGAGCACGGCCGTGCCGCCACCCGCTCCCGTCAGGCGACGGCTCCCCCGCCGAGCTGCCCGCACAGTACCCGGCAGGCCGACAACACATGCTCCTCGGCGGCCTGTTGCAACGCCATGACGTCCCGGTCCCTGATCAGGCGGACCAGTTGGCGGTGCTCGTCGACGACCACGGCGCGGTAGCCGTCGTACCCGAGCCGGACGCGGGTCAGCTGGAACAGGTGCACCTGCGAGCGCACCGCCGCCCAGCCGTCGTACAGGCGGCGGTTGCCGGCCAGGCGGTAGACGCGGTCATGGAAGTCGATGTCGAGGGCGAGCAGACGGGGTCCGTCGGCGCCGCGACCGAGTTCCGCCGCCATCGTGTCGACGATCCGGTCCAGCTCGGCGGTCTCCTCCTCGGTGGCGCGTTCGGCGGCGAGGCGGGCGGCCAGCCGTTCGAGAGCGGCCCGGACGGCGTAGACCTCCTCCGCCTCCCGCGGTGTCACGTCGATGACCTTCGTTCCGCGGTGCCACTCGCTCCGGATGAGCCCTTCACGGGCGAGGACGGACAGGCCCTCGCGGACCGAGCCCCTGCTGATGTCCAGCGATGCGGCGAGCTCGACCTCGCGCAGCGGCGCTCCGGGCGGGAACCGTCCGGCGAGGATCGCTGCGCGGATGCTGTCCGCCGCCTCCTCGGCGAGGCCCCGGCGCCGCGCTCGCCCGACGGCCGGGTCCTGCGCCGGGGCCCGCGGCGCTGTCGGGGTATCAGGCATGTCCATGAGAGCAATGTTGACATTCGGACATTGCGCGGTCAAAGTCGGGGGACCGCTACGGAAGGAGCCCCGCATGTCCCGCCCCGGCTTCCATCTGGCCGTCCCCGTCGACGATCTGGCCACGGCACGCCGGTTCTACGGCGAGGTGCTCGGACTGCCCGAGGGCCGCTCCGCGGACACCTGGATCGACTGGAACTTCCACGGGCATCAGGTGGTCACGCACCTCGACAGCGGCCGGGATGCGGGACGCCCGGTGCACAACGCCGTGGACGGCCACCAGGTCCCGGTACCGCACTTCGGCCTCATCCTGTCCGTCCCCGGCTTCCACGAGCTGGCGGAACGCCTGCGCGCGGCCGGCACCGCGTTCGTCATCGAGCCCTACGTGCGCTTCGCGGCCGAACCGGGGGAACAGTGGACGATGTTCCTGCTCGACCCGGCGGGCAACGCCCTGGAGTTCAAGGCGTTCCAGGACGAGTCGCAGATCTTCGCCCGATGAGCCGGGGCGTGTTGGTGACCGGAGCGTCGCGGGGCATCGGCCGCTCCGTCGCCGCGGCGTTCGCCCGGCAGGGCGACCGGGTCGCGGTGCACTGCTCCAGCCGGCGGTCCGACGCGGAGGAGACGCTCGCCGGTCTGGCCGGTCACGGCCACACACTGGTCCAGGGCGATCTCACCGATGCGGCGCTCGCCGAATCCCTGGTCGCCGAGGCCGACGAGGCGCTCGGCGGCGTGGACGTCCTGGTGAACAACGCCGCGGTGATGATCCGTCATCCGCTGCCCGGCACGTCGTACACGGACTGGCAGGAGGCGTGGCAGCGCACCACCGCCGTGAACCTGTTCGGCGCCGTCAACGTCAGCTACTGCGTCGCCCGCCGCATGATCGACGACGGCCGCGCCGGGCGCATCGTGAACATCGGCTCGCGCGGCGCGTTCCGGGGCGAGCCCGACCATCCGGCGTACGGCGCCACCAAGGCGGCGCTGCACGCGTTCGGCCAGTCGCTGGCCGTCTCCCTCGCGCCGCACGGCATCGCGGTCGCCTCGGTGGCGCCCGGTTTCGTCGCCACCGAGCGGGTCGCCGACAGGCTCAGCGGCGCGGAGGGCGAGCAGATCCGGTCGCAGAGCCCCTTCGGCCGCGTCGCCGACCCGCAGGAGATCGCCTCCGCCGTGCTCTATCTCGCCTCGCCCGAAGCCACGTGGTGCTCGGGCACGGTCCTGGACGTCAACGGAGCCTCGTACCTGCGCACCTGAACAGCCGACGCGACGGGGGCCGGCATCCGCATGGACGCCGGCCCCCCGTGGGCCCCGATGTGCGGGGCCGGCCCGCGGCGAAAAGAGTTTCATGCCCTTCGCTCGGCGTTTTCCTTTTCTCCACACACCCGAACGGGCGGTGAATGAATCGGGAATTCAGTCAGAGTCGGCGGACCCGCGAGGAGATACCGTGACCGACCAGCAGATAGACCACGGCGGGCAGTCCGTAATTGAGGAGAACGCGGAGACCGTCCGTGTCCATCGTGAAAATGTCCTGTGACCACCACGCAAGCCAGTCGGCCATTCCCTCGACGAACTCGACGAAGATGTTCGCGCGGTTGGCCTCAAGCAGGTAGAGCAGGATCCACAGCCCCAGGAACACCGCGGCGACGTCGGCGATCGTGTGGATGACCAGGGCGGCCCGGCGTGCGGCGGACCCGTCCCCGTCACGGGAGCGGCGCGGGTCGCCGCCCTGATGGAAGTCGTACTGCCGCTGGTCCGGCAGGGGTTCGGTGTTACTCACTGGAGTCCCAATCTGACGCGTACACCGCCTCGACGGCACGGAAGTGCGGCCACCGCACAGAGGAATTCCCGCAGCCGCGGAAAATCCCGGACGTGACCGCATACGGGTCGCTTGTCGCGCCCCTGCCCGGAACTGCGCCGCACGCGGACGAAGCGTTACACGAACGCCGGCCGATCCGATATCGACGGCGGCGAGAATTCCCGCCGACCGAGGCCGGGAGGCCCTTGTCGCCGCCCGGCCGACTCCCCGGTGCGCGACCACCGCGCGCCACGGCGTCGCGACGGCATGGACAAGCCCGTACGCCACCCGGAGCAGGGGGTCCGCGAAGACGACGCGCGTCCCGGCGTGGACGCGGAAGCGGTCGCGGCGTACTGCGCCGCCGCCCGACCGGGGCCTGTCCCTCCGTGCGCGCGACGGCGTCTCGCGGGCGGAGCCGGACCGCACCGCCGGCCTCGCGGCGGCATCGTGAGACCTGGTGACCCGCCGGGGGCCGGCTGACGCCTCGGCTCCAGGGCTCCCCGGCCCGGCCGTCGGCTCCTTCGCCCGCGTGCCCCGGCGCCGCCGCGAGACCACGACAGCTGATCTTTGCAGAAGCATCACACGTCGTGCGCAGCGCCTTCCGAGACCGTCGTTAGTGTTGCTGGCCGACCGAACCCATGCGCGACAGCGCACAAGGCGCCGATGTCTCTGGCAGCTCCGGCAGCACAGAAAGTTTGCAGATGGACTACTGCTCGTCATGTCGTCGTCACCTCAACGGAGCTCTGGTCTGCCCGGGTTGCGGCGCGTACGCACCGGACATCGCCCCGCGCTCGCACGGCGCTGAGCCGACGACGGCCGCGGCTCAGTGGGAGCCGTTCCGCTCGGAGCGGTCACCCGCCCCCGCCTCGTCGTCCGGCCCCGGTTCCCGGGCGGCCGTCGCAGGCGCACATGCCGGCACGGCCGTACCGGAGGACTCCACAGGCGACGGACCGATCACGGCCTCCGGATCCACCGCGTCCGGCGCGCCGGGCCGTGCGGCCCGGCGGCGGCAGCTCGCCCGCTGGAAGAAGAGCCGCCGCCGCGCCGTGGCCGGAACGGCCATCGCCCTCGTCGGCGGCGGCCTCACCATCGCGGCGCTGCCCTCCGGGTCCTCCAAGGGCAAGATGAACGCGGTCTCGGCACCCGAGACCGTCACCCCGAACGCGGCCCGGATGAGCCAGCCCGTCTCGCAGTCCGCGGAGCCGGCCGAGCGGGCGACGCGCAAGCCGGACACCCGCCCCTCAGCGACCACCGTCCCGCCGCAGCGGACCGCGACGATCACCGTGGCCCGCCCGGCGACCACACCGCCCCCGCGCCCTGTCACCGAGGCGGCCGCACAGTCGGAGGCGCAGCGCTCCGAGGCCACGGCCGCGAAGCCGACGGCCGACGACTCCACCGCGCAGAAGCCGAGCACCTCGGGCAGCGCGGGCGACCCGGACACCCCGGGCGGGACCGCTCCGCAGGCGACGCCGTCGCAGACGGCGACCACGTCGCCCGGTGAGGTGTGCCTGCTCGTCCTGTGCCTCGACTGACGGCCTCACCGCTTCGCGACACGCCGCTGACGCCCGCCGCCGGCAGGACCGGCCCGGGAACTCACCTCCCCGGGCCCCGCGCGGCGCCGTTTCGTCGAAAGCGCACAGGGCACACGGCCTGCATCGCACGGAGGTGAACGATGCCAGGACGCGAAGAGCTCCCTTCGACGCTGGAGCGCTCGTCCAAGGACGCACAGCGCACGTGGATCAAGGCCCACGACTCCGCTGTGGAGCAGTACGGCGAAGGCGAACGGGCCCACCGGGTCGCCTTCAGCGCGCTCAAGCACACGTACGAGAAGGTCGCCGACCACTGGGAGCGGAAGGAACACGGCCGCAAGGGACCGTCCGATCCGCGGGCGCAGACGCCGCGTCAGCGGCCCGCCCGCAGCGGTGAGGGCGTCGACGAGAACGCCACCAAGCAGCACCTCTACGACCTGGCCCAGCGCCTGGACATCGCGGGCCGGTCCCGGATGAGCAGGTCCGAGCTGCTGGAGGCCATTCGCAAGGAGAACCGCTCGAAGACCCGCCAGGCCCGTTCGCGGTGAGGCGTGGCCGTCGTCGGGCGGCGTCGCCGGTCAGCCGATGCCGTGGTCGGCGAGCCGTCCCACCGTCAGTCCGCGCGACCGGCACTCCTCCACCACCAAGGGCAGCGCGGCCAGCGTGACCCGCCACGATCCGGCCGCGCTGTACGCGTCGGTGTCGTGGAGCAGCACCGTCGCGCCCCCGCGCAGGGTGCTGGTGACCTCGGCGAGGACCCTGCCGGGGGTGGCGGTCGCGGTCCAGTCACGGCCCCATGCGGACCAGAGCACCGGCGTCAGCCCGGCGCGGCGCGCCGCTGCCCAGCGTCCGCCGGTGAGGACGCCGTAGGGGGGCCGGTACCAGCGCGGATACACGCCCGAGACTCGGTGGACGGCGTCCGCGGAGCGGGCCACGTCGTGTGCGTCGCGGACCGGGCGGGGCGCCCAGCCGCGTTCGTGGCGCCAGCCGTGCACGGCCAGTTCGTGGCCCTCGGCGGCGATGCGGCGCCCCAGCTCCCGATGCCGCGCGAGCCTGCTGCCGAGGACGAAGAACGTGGCGCGCACGCCGAGCCGGTCGAGGGCGCGGAGGAAGTGGGGGGTACTGCCGGGGTCGGGGCCGTCGTCGAAGGTGAGGGCCAGCCGGCGCGGGTCCCCACGGCCGTCGAGGGTCGGTCCGAGCGCGGAGCGGACCGACGGGATCCAGGTGGCCGCGGGTCCGATGTGCCATGCCGTCACCGCCAGGGCCGCCGCGGCCGCGGCCGGGACGGCGGTCCCGCGCCCGCCGGGCGCGGGCGCGCGTGAGGTGGTCACCACGCTGCCTCCTTCTCTTCGTCGCCCGCGAGCAGGGGAGACCTGGCCAGTTGCGCCGTGCCGGCGAGGAGCACGGCCAGTGCGGCCGCCTCGGGCAGGATCCGCAGTCCGAGTTCGACGTGTTCGCCGAACAGCACCGAGCCGAGGACCACGCTGAGCAGTGCGTCGCCCAGGGTCAGCGCGGGCTGCGAGGCGACGAGCGTGCCCGCCCGCAGGGTCACCTGGAGCAGCAGGAAACTGCCGAGTCCGACGGCGAACGCGGTGTACAGCTGCCACGCGGTGAACAGGGCCGCGACGCCTTCGTCCAGCCGTCCCGTCGCGTCCTTGATCAGTGCGGCGGTGCAGGCGAAGCCGAGGGCCGTCGCCGTGCCGAGGACCGCCGCCCGCGGCGCGGACGGCAGGCGCGGAGACACGGCGACGAGCGCGACGACCACCGCCGCGACGGCGACGGCCGTCCACAGCCACCGGACTCCGGGTACGGTCGCCCGCTCGCCGGACGGTTCGAGGAGCGCGAGGAAGACGGCCAGGCCCGTGGCCATGGCGAGGAAGGCCCACCAGGTGCGGCGGTCCGGGCGGCGGCGGAAGACGATGCCGCCGATGGCCAGGGTGAAGAGCAGTTCCGTGGTCATGACCGGCTGCACGACCGACAGCGGGCCGGTGGCGAGGGCGGCCGCCTGGCACAGGCCCGAGAGGGCGAGCAGGGCGGCGCCCCAGAGCCAGACCGGCCGCCGGGCCAGCCGGACCGCCCACGACCACCGTCGGTCCGGCGCGGAGGAGGGGGCCGCCTCCTCGGCGGCCGCACGCCGCTGGAGCACGGACGCGGCGGCGTTGCCGAGTGCGGCGAACAGGGCCAACAGGACGGAGAACGCGGTCATCGCACCGCCGGTTCGGCCCGTCCGGCCAGGTAACGGAACAGGCCCGGCGCGACGCCGTGCAGCCGCGCCGGCAGGGTCAGCCACCCAGGCACGAACAGGTCGCTGCGGCCCCGCACGAGCGCCTCCCTGACCGCGTCGGCGACCCGCTCGGCGGACACCGGACGCGGGCGGCCGCGGTGGTACGGGGCTCCGCGCCGGGCGAAGAACGGGGTGTCCACGGCACCGGGCGAGATCAGGGAGACCCGCACGCCCGTGCCCGCGAGTTCCTGGCGCAGGCTCTCGGCGAAGGCCAGCAGGGCTCCTTTGCCGGCGGCGTAGACGGCCTCCCCGGGCACACCGACGCATCCGGCCATCGAGCCGATGAGGACCACCCGCCCCTTCCTGCGCGCCACCATCTGCGGCAGCAGCAGCCGCACCATGTGGATCACCGCGACGAGATTGACGGTCAGCAGCCGGTCGATCGCATCGGCGGGCATCGTGGTGAAGGGGCCGTGCCAGCCGATGCCCGCCGACGCGACGAGCGCGTCGACGTGGCCCGCATGGTCCAGCGCCTGCCGTGCCAGCCGGTCCCGGTCGGCGGGTACCGCCATGTCGGCGGGGAGCACGTGGCCCCCGGTGCGGCCCGCGACGGCCGCGAGACGGTCGCGGTCACGGCCGCTGAGCAGCAGTCGCCAGCCGTCCTCGGCGGCGAGGGCGGCTGCGACGGCCTCGCCGATGCCCGAGGACGCCCCGGTGACGAGAACGACCGGCGGCTCCCCGCCCGGGCGGACGACGCGCCGCGACATGGCCTGCCACGCCCCGTGGCGAGCGCCGCGGCTGGTCCTGCGCCTCGTCCCACGCACCGGCGGTCCTCCGGATCTCTCGACGGCCTGGCCCTCTGCCAGCTTCGGCGCTGCGGCGGGGAACCGCCTGTCCACGAAGGGTCCCTCCGGCACCGAGTCACCCGAACGGCTCGATTCGGTGCGGGCTCGTCACGGCAAGGAGCCCCTGACGAAGCCGGGCCACTCCCTCGGAGGACCAGAGGATCATGCGGCGGCGATTCCTGCTCCTCAGCGCCGGCATGGGCGCGGGCCACGACGCGGTGGCCGCGGAGCTGGCACGCAGGCTGCGCGAGCGCGGCGACCACGCCGTCGTGCGGGACGTGCTCGCGCTCCTTCCCCTGGGCACCGGCCCGGCCGTGCGCTCCTTCTACCGGGCGGCCGTCCGGCACGCACCGCGCGTGTACGCGGGGATCCACGCCCTGTTCCTGTCCCCCGCCAAGGGGCCGCGGCCCAGCAGCGCGCCGCTGGCCGCGGCGGCGGAGCGCGGCCTCATGGATCTGGTGGAGCTGTGGCGGCCGGACGCGGTCGTCTGCACGTTCCACCTGGCCGCCGAGATCACGGGACGGCTGCGCGCCCGGGGGACGCTGACGGTCCCCGCGGCCGTCTTCCTCACGGACTTCGCGGTGCACCGGGGGTGGCTGCACCCGGGCAACGACCTGTACGTGTGTGTCACCGAGGAGGCCGCGGCGGCGGTCCGCGCGGACACCGGGCGGACCGCGCTGGTGTCGGGACCGGTCGTCGCGCCCCGGTTCCGCAGCAAGTCCCGCGCGCCCTCCCACTGGGAGTACGACTTCGCGCGGCTGGCGCCCGGCCGGGCTCCCGTGCTGCTGTCCACGGGGGCGTGGGGGGTGGGATCGGCGGTCGCGGACACCGCGCGGTCGCTCGCGGGCGACGGATGGCTGCCCGTCGTCCTGTGCGGGCGGGACCGTGCCCTGATGCGGCGCACGGCCCGGCTGCCGGGCGTGCTGGGGCAGGGCTGGGTCCCGGACATGCCCGAGCTCCTCGCGTCGGTGCGGGTCCTGATCGACAACGCGGCCGGGCAGACCGCGGTGCAGGCGCTCGCCTCGGGCGTACCCGTGATCGGCTACCGGCCCGTCCCGGGCCACGGTGCCGAAGGAGTGCGGAGCATGGCGGCGGCCGGCCTCTCCGTCCACGCCCGGAATCTGCCGGAACTGCTGCGGGCCGTGGACCGGCTGGCGTCCGCCGGAGCCGCCCGGGACCGGCAGCGCGCCCGCGGCGCGGCGGCGTTCACCGCCGACGCCGCCGCGCTGATCAGCGATTTCTGCCTCCCGGGGCCCGACCACGGCCCCTCGTGACCCGGTCCGCCGAGTGGGGCGGCCCGGGGCCCTCGACGACGAACCGGTCACCGCGCTGGAGCGCGCTGTGCGGGGATCAGGGCCAGGACGGCTCCTTGCGCGGAACGACGACCAGTTCGGAGACCGCGCTGCCGGGCGGCACCGAAAGGGCGTACAGCAGTGTGTCGGCCACGATGTCGGGGCTCTGCAGCATCGAGACGTCGGCGTCCGGGAACCGCTCCAGGATGAACGGCGTCTCCATGCCGCCCGCGATGATGCCGGTGACGCCGATCCCCTGGCAGTCCCGCTGCGCCTCCTTGAAGAGGGTGTGCGTGAAGGCCCGCAGGCCCGACTTGCCCGCCGAGTACGGTCCGGCCTCGGTCCAGGTGCGGTTCGCCGCCGTCGAGAGGATGTTGACGATGTGTCCGCCGCCGCGGGCGATCATGCGGCGATACGTCTCCAGGCACAGGTACATGGGACCCAGGAGGTTGGTGGTGACGACGCGGGTCACCTCGTCCGCCGTCAGGTGCTCGATCGGCTTGGAGACGTCGACGGCGGCGTTGTTGACCAGGATGTCCACCGCCTGCCCTTCGGCGTCCAGGTCGCGGAACACGTCCGCGACCATCGCGGAGTCGCAGACGTCCAGCTCCACGAAGCGGGCGTCGTGACCGGCCCGGGTCAGGTCGTCGCACAGCTCCCGTGCGGTCTCCTTCCGTACGTCCGCCACGAGGACCGACGCGCCCGCCCCGGCCAGCCGGCGTGAGATGGCGGCTCCCAGTCCCCGGGCACCTCCGGTCACCAGTGCCTGCTTGCCCCGAAGATCGACCTGCACTGCGCTGCCCATGTCCCTGCCTCTCCTTGACTGCACCGTCCCGGGTACCGCCGTATGCGGCGGGAAACCACTCCGTCTCTCACTGTGACTCCGCCGGGTGCCCGCGGCACGCCGTACTAGGCCGCATCCCGGGACCCGCGGGAGTGGCCGCCGTCACCTTCGGGGACCCGCGCACGCCGGCCCCGCCGTCCCGGACGCCCCTGTGAGCAAGCACACGAGAAGTACGCGTTCCCAGACGGCACAAGGGTTTTGCGGAGCCGGTGCCGTCACCGCGCCGCCGCGCGACGGCTCTTGCCGGTTCCGGTCTGCCACGATGGTCGACGCCGTCTCCCGGAGTGAACCGGCCCCGGGCGCAACGGCGCCAGACAGATCCGGTGGATCAGCCGCGCAGCGCAGCCGGCCGTCCGACGTCCGCCGAATGCCGCACCTGCCTCCGGGCTCGTCTTTCGAGTACTTCACTGTGTCTTCTTCCACCGCTGTCCGCTCCGGCACGTCCGCGTCCGCCCCCGACCGCTCGCCCTGGCGTTCCCTCAGGTACCGCAGCATGCGGTGGTGGTCCGTCGCCAACTTCGTCTCCAACGCCGGCACGTGGATGCAACTGACCGTGCAGAACCTGCTGGTGCTGCAGATAACGGGATCGGCTGCGGCAACGGGTCTGTCCATGTCCGTGCAGGCGGCGCCCGGTCTGCTGATGGGCGTCGCGGGCGGTGCCGCCGTCGACCGCTGGCCCCGCAAGCTGACCGCGGCGGCCAGCCAGGCGCTGCTCGGCGCCGTGGCCTTCCTGACGGCGTTCCTGGTGGCCGTCGACCAGCTCAACCTCGGCATCCTGATGGCGCTGGCCGCCGTCACCGGCCTGATCGCCACCGTCGACGGACCGGCGTGTGCGCTGCTGGGCAACGACCTGGTCCGTACCGAGGACGTGCCCTCCGCCATCGGCGTGGGTTCCTTGGTGCACAACGCCGGGCGACTCGCGGGCGCGGCGCTCGCCGGTGTGACGGTCGGCTTCCTCGGTACCGGCGCCGCGTATGCCGCCAACGGGCTCTCGTTCGTGTTCGTCGCCTGTGTGATCCCCTTCCTCCGTCCCGTGCACAAGACGGTTGCGCAGTCGCGCGCGGAACGCGGAGCGGTGCCCCCTCCGCGGCGCGCGGACGGGGGCTCGGCCCCCCACGACGAAATGACGGTGCGTCAGGGACTGGCGTTCTTCATGCGCCGCCCGCGCCTGGTCGCGCTCGCCGGGATCACCGGCATCAGTGCCGTGTTCGGACGCAATTACGGCCTCACCCTGGCGGTCCTCGTCACCGGCCCGCTCGCCGGTGGGGCCGGGGCGTTCGGCACGGTGTCCACCGTTCTCGCGGTGGGCGGCATCGTCGGCGCCGTGCTCGGCGCCCGGCTGCGCAAGCCCTCCGTACGCCTGGTCGGCACGCTCGCCGCGGCGGGCGCCCTGCTCCAGGTGGTGGCGGCCCTGTCGCCGTCGCTGGCCGTGCTGCTGGTCCTCGTCCTGCCCATGGCCGTGGTCGAATCCGTGTCGGACACCGCCGGGACGACGGTCCTCCAGACGGACCCGCCCGCGCATCTGCGCGGCCGTGTCCTCGGCGTCTGGGGCAGCATCCGCACCCTGTGGGGTCTGGCGGGGCCGCCGGCGCTCGGCCTGCTCATGGAGCTCGCCGGGGCGCGCGGCGCCCTTGTCACCGGTGGACTGCTCATCGCGGGCGCGATCGGCGCGGGCTGCCTCATGCACCGTCGCCGTACGGCCCCGACCGTGGTCCTGCGCACGGAGGAGACCGCCGTGGAGCAGCGTCCGGCCCTGATCACCGCCGCCTGACCGCCACCGCCCGGTCCTGACGCCGGCCGTCCGCGCCGTCGCCCCGCGCGGTCGGGGCGGCCGGTTGCGGGCTCACGCCTGCGCCACCGGGTTCCTTCCCGGCCCCGCCGCGGGCCCGCGCGGACGAGCCGGGTCCGGCTCCGGGTCCGGCTCCGGCTCCGGCTCCGGCAGGGCGCGGACCGCGTCGACGACCTCGTCGACACCGATCCTCAGCAGCCGTTCGTCCGGGAGCCGTCCGTGGGCGTCCCCCGGGCGTGGCGAGTCGTCTCCGTCCGGGTGCCACAGCACGCGGTGCCGTGCGGTGGCGGGCGGCCCCCACAGCCGTGGGGCCACCGGGCCGAACAGGACGACGGACGGCGTGCCCAGCGCCGTCGCGAGGTGGGCGAGCCCGGTGTCCCCCACCACCACGCAGCGGGCCTGCCCGACCAGCGCGGCCAGCCGTTCGAAGGGGACGTCGCCCCCGCCTCCCAGCACCGCCCGCGGCGGCAGGCCCGCCGCGCACGCCACCTGGTGGGCGAGCGGCCCCTCGCCCGCACCGGCCGTCACCACGACGTCGTGGCCCGATCGGTGCAGCTCGCGCGCCACGGCCGCGTACCGCTCGGGCGGCCAGCGGCGGGCGCCCGCGTCGGCGCCGGGGTGGACGACGACGGCGCCGGGGGCCGGGGAGTGGCCGGGCGGGGGCGGGATCCACACCTCGCCGGGGTCCGCGGCGATGCCGTACCAGGCCAGCAGCCGGCACCAGCGGTCCCGCTCGTGCTCGTCCTCCCGCCACGCCGGTCCCTCGATCCCGGGCGTGCCGGGGTGCGCGTAGGCGAACAGGCGCCGGGGGCCGAGCCGCTGGAGGAGCAGGTGGCTGGGCGGGCCGTTGCCGTGCAGGTCCACGGCCACATCGGGTTCCGGTCCGCTCCAGGCCAGCTCGGCGGGCACGTCCCGTCCGGTCGCCGTGGTGGGCAGCAGCCGGTCCACCAGGCCGGTGGCGGCGGCCGCCTCCGACAGCCTGTCGGGGCCGGCGAGCACGAGGTCGTGGCCGGGCAGGTGCCGGCGCAGCGCACGCAGCGCGGGCACCGCCGTCAGCAGGTCGCCGAGGCCGAGCGCACGGAGCACCAGCACACGCGGGCGCGCCGGTGCCGCCCGGTATCCGTCGTCCCGGGGGGCCGCGGGGCGGGAAGTGCTCACGTCGTACACCTCTCTCGCGCGGGGGGCTGCCCGGACCGCCGTCGCCGGGGCCGTTCAGGCGGGGAAGGGGCCGGACCGTACGGCGGCCTGCGCCGCGCGGCGGGCCAGCAGCGTCGTCGAGCGGCCGTCGAGGTAGGGCAGGACGACCGCCTGGCCGCCCCAGGCCCGCAGGACCTCCGCCTCGGGCAGGTCCTCGACCGCGTAGTCGCCGCCCTTCACCCACACGTCGGGGCGCAGTCGGCTCAGCAGCGCCTCCGGGGTGTCCTCGTCGAAGACCGCGACCGCGTCCACGCTGCCGAGCGCGGCCAGGACGCGTACGCGGTCCGCCAGGTGGTTGAGCGGCCGGCCCGGACCCTTGCGGCGGGCGAGGGAGGCGTCGGAGTTGACGCACACGATGAGGCAGTCGCCGATCCGCCGCGCGCTCTCCAGCAGTCCCACATGGCCCGCGTGCAGCAGGTCGAAGCATCCGCCGGTGGCGACGACCGTGCCACCGCGGGCCCGGACCTCGCGGGCGAGGGCGAACGGATCGGTCTCGCGGGTCCGCGGCGGCGCGGCCTGAGCCGCCGTACGCCACAGGGCAGGGTTCCCCGCGCCGCCCGCCGCCACGAACGCGGCCGCTTCGGCCACGGCCCGCTGCACCGCCTCCTCGGGGAGCGCGCCGTCGGCCAGGGCCGCCGCGGTCGTGGCGGCGAAGCAGTCTCCCGCGCCGCAGGGGTCGCCCTCGGCCCGGTAGGGGGCGGGCACCAGCATCGGCGTCCCGCCGCCGGGCAGCGTCAGCATCACGCCCCGCTCGCCGAGCGTCACGGCGACGGCGGCGGCCCGCCAGCGGTCCGCGAGCTCCGAGCCCCGACGGGCGTGCGCGCGCAGCGAGTCACCGGTGTCGGCGTCGCACAGGGCACGGGTCTCCGCCGCGTTGGGCGTCACGATCCGGGCACCGGGAACCGGCGCGTCCCCCCGCGGATGCGGGTCCCACACCAGCGGTACGCGACGGGCCGCGGCGGCGAGTTCCTCGCGTACGGCTCGTGCCGTGTGCCGTCCGTAGTCGGCGACGAGGACGGCGCGGGCCCGCTCCAGCGCGTCGCGGACGGCACGGTCCGGCGCCCCGGGCGTGCCGCCGCCGCGGTCGATCCGTACGAGGGGCCGGCCGCCCGCCAGGACGCGGGTCTTCACCGGCAGCGAGCCTTCGAGCGGAAGTTCCACGAGCCGTACGCGGCCTCGCAGGGCGGTCCGTACGACCTCGCTGGCCGGATCGTCGCCGAGCGCGGTCACCAGGGTCACCTCCCGGCCGGCGCGGGCGGCCAGCGCGGCGGCCAGACCGGCGCCGCCGGGCCGTCGCCGGTCGCCGGTGACGTCGACGACCGGGGCGGGCGCGTCGGGCGACAGGCGGGTGGCGACGCCGTCGACGTCCTCGTCCAGCAGCACGTCGCCGACGACCACGAGCGGCCCGGGCCCGGTCACGGGGTCCTCCGGTGCGCGGCCACGGGCCGTTTCACGACCGCCCCGGCGACGTGCGACGCCGCGTCGAAGCATTCGCAGAGCAGGTGCACGGCGACCAGGTGGGCCTCCTGCACGGTCGCCGTGGACGGGGCGTCGATGCACAGCGCGTCGTCGGCCGCCTCGGCCAGCGGGTTGGGAGCCGGGCCGGTCATCGCCCACACGCGCAGTCCGGCCGCCCGGCCGGTCACGGCGGCGGAGATCAGGTTGGCGCTGCGCCCCGACGTCGACAGCAGGACGAGGACGTCGCCGCGGCGGCCGTGCGCGGACACCTGCCGCGAGTACACCTGGTCGAACCCGTAGTCGTTGCCGATGGCGGTGACGCTGGACGTCTCGGCGTGCAGGGAGATGGCCGAGAAGGCGGGGCGTTCCTGCCGGTACCGTCCCACGAGCTCCGCGGTCAGGTGCTGGGCCTGGGCGGCGCTGCCGCCGTTGCCGGCGGCCAGCAGGCGGCCGCCGGCGGGGAGGACCGAGGCGAGGTGTGCCGCCCAGTCCGCGATCCGGCCGATGCCGTCGCGGCGGAGACGGCCGAGCGCGTCCTGCAACGACTGGCAGTGCTGGTGCGCGTCCTGGAGTGCAAGGTGTTCGCTCATCGTCGTCGGGGGCGGCGCGTCGTACGGGACGACGGCCTGACCCGCACCTCCTTCGGGCGTCGGTGCTGCGCGGGGGTTCGCATGGCGTGCGTCTCAGGTCGCTCCTGTCACGGCGTAGCGGGCGGAGAGCACCGCGGCGTACACCGTCTCGGTGGCCGCAGCGACCCTGGGCCAGCCGTAGCGGCTGAGGACGCGGCGGCGGCCTGCCGCCCCGCACGACTCCCGCAGGGCGGGGTCCGCGAGGAGTTCGGCCGTGGCGCGGGCGAGGGCATCGGGTGAGCCGGGCGGCACGAGACGGCCGGTGGCCGGGTCGGCGACGGTGTCGAGCTGGCCGCCCACCGCGCTGGCGACGACCGGCTTGCCGCAGGCCATCGCCTCCAGGGGCACGATGCCGAACGGTTCGTAGTCCGCGGGGCAGAGCACCACGTCGGCGCTCCGCAGCAGTGGTGCGACCTGCTCCGGCGGGACGCCGCCGGTGAACGTGACCCGGTCGGCGACTCCTTCCGACTGCGCGATGTGGCGCAGCCGGCGGACCTCCGGGTCGTCGTCGAGCCGGTCCGCCGGAGGGCCGCCGACCACGACGAGTTCGGCATCGGGAAGCCGGCCGAGGGCGGCGATGGAGACCGCCGCGCCCTTGCGCGGCACGAGGCGGCCGAGGTGCAGCAGCCGGTGGCGGTAGGGGCCCCGGTCCGCGACCGGCCCGTGCGGGGTGAACTGATCGGTGTCGACGCCGCATGGGACGACGCTGATCCGGTGGGCCGGTATGCCCATCCTGCCGAGTTCGACGACCTCGTCGCGGCAGGTGGCGACCACCCGGTCGCACGCGAGCCCCACTTCCTTCTCGCAGGTGATGCGCGCCGGCGGACTGGTGTCGCGCTGCCTCTGGTGGCGCCGCTTCACCGTGCCGAGCGCGTGGAACGTCTGCAGCAACGGGAGCCGCAGGTCGGCGACCGCCTCCAGGCAGGCGAGACCGGACATCCAGAAGTGCGAGTGCACCAGGTCGGGCGGGCACGCCTGCCACTCGCGGACGAGGTGGCGGCTGAACGCCAGCATGTGCGGCAGGAGTTCGTCCTTGGGGATCTTCTCCTGAGGTCCCGCGTGCACGTGGTGCACCTCCACGCCGTCCCGCAGCCGGACGCGCTGCGGGAGGTCGGGGGCGTCCCGGCGGGTGTAGACGGTGACGCTGTGGCCCCGGTCGGCGAGTGCGCAGGCGAGGCGCGCGACATGCACGTTCTGTCCGCCCGCGTCGACGCCGCCCAGCGTGGCGAGCGGGCTCGCGTGTTCGGAGACGAGCGCGATGGACAGAGTGCCGGCGGGGAGAGGGCCGAGGGATGTCATGAGCGCACCTCCGTGATCAGACGCTCCCAGTCGGTCAGGAAGCGTTTGAGCCCGTACCGTTCGAGGGCTGCCTGGCGGGCGCGCGCGCCGTCCTCGGCCGCGGCTTCCGGTTCGGCCAGGTAGCGGCGGACGGCCCGCGCCAGGACCTCGGGCCGGGTGGACAGCGTGCCCGCTCCGGGCGGGATCGCCTCCACCGCCTCGGTGGTGGCGAGGGCCACGACGGGCATGCCCAGGTGCATGGCCTCCAGCAGGGACAGTCCCAGGGAGGTCCAGCGCACCGGGTGCAGATACAGCCGGCGCTCCGCGAGGGCTGTGTGCAGTTCCCGCTGTGGCAGATCCGCCGTGCGGCACCGGTCGGCGGGGAGACCCAGGTGTGCGGCGAGTCCCTCGGTGCGCATGCCGAAGACGTCGAGGGGGGCCGCCTGCGACAGGGCCGGCAGCAGGTCCGTACCGGTGTACCGGCCGCGCCGGACCGGCTCGTTGACGACGACGGCGGCACGGGCCAGGGCCCCGGTGTACAGGTGCCCCGGGTCGACGATGCCGTGTTCGACGACATGGGTGCGGGTGGAGCCGTTGTCCCAGAACAGCCGGTTGAAGTGGGTCACGTGGACGAGCGTCAGGTCGTCGCGGTCGGCGAAGGGATGCCGCGTGTCGGGGACGTTCCCGTCGGGCGCGTTGTGCTCCAGGTAGACGGCGGGCACATCGCGGCCGGGGCGGCGGCCGCCGAGCCAGCGTTCGGCGAGGTCCATCTCGTGCGGGCGCTGGAGGAGGACGAGGTCGACCTGTGTCCGGCCCAGCTCCTGCGGCGTCACCTCCCGGACCGAGTCGGGCCAGGAGAAGGTGCGGGCACGGCCGAGACCGTCCGCGTCCCTGCGTGGTGTGACGGGAACGAGGTACGTGTGGGGCCCCTGGACGAAGGCGGTCGTCCAGGATCCGTGAACGTGCCACAGCAGGATGTTCATACGCTCGCTCCTCGTTCTGTTCCGGACGCCCGGCCCGGGACGACCGCTCCGGCAGGAGCGGTCGCGGCGTCCGGGCCGCCGCCGAGCGCGGCGACGGCGTCGAGCACCGCGCTGTCGGTGACGGCGTCGAGGCAGGGGTGGCCGGGGACCGGGCAGCGGCGTGCTCTGCTGCCCGCGCAGGGTGCGTGCTGGTCGCCCAGCAGCACGTGCGGCACGCCGTAGGGACGCCATCGCTCGGCCGGGACCACCGGCGCGAACAGGCAGGCGACCGGCGTTCCCACGGCGGCGGCGAGGTGCGCGGGCCCGGTGTTGCCGACCACGGCGACGCTCGCCCGCGCGAGGACGCCCGCGAGGTGACGGAGGTCGGTGGCACCGCCGAGGTCGAGGGCGTGGTGGCCGGCGACCCGGGCGGTGAGGTCCTTCTCCCCCGTGCCGCCGGTGACGACGACCCGGTGTCCCTCGGCGGTGAGCGCGGCCACGGCACGGGCCGCCCGCCCGGCACTCCACGACCGGGCCGGGACCGCCGCCCCGGGGTGGAGCACGACGTAAGGCTCCGGTCCCGTGAGGTGGGTGGTGTCGGGCGGGTCGCAGACGCGCAGGGCACCTGAGTCCCCGGGGGGCAGGGGGAAGCCGGCGTCCCGGGCCAGGTCGAGCGCGGCCTCGGCCTCGTGACGGCGGGGCAGCCGGTGGTGGCGCAGGTCGAGCAGGGCGCCCGGGTAGTCCTCGCTGTCGGCCGCGGTCCAGCGGACACCGCCGAGCTTCAGCAGGAGGGCGACGGGCAGCGGGCTCTGGTGGTAGGAGACGAGTACGAGGGCGCGGTCGTAGCGGCCCGCGGCCAGGGCCGTCAGCAGGGCGCGGGTCTCCTCGCGCGAGACGGGCGCCGGTTCCAGCCCGACCCACGGCGCGTCGTACACGAGGACCTCGTCCACGCCGGGCAGGAGCCGCGCGGCCTGCTCGCCGTGCGGCCCGCACAGCAGGGCGGTGTGCGAGGAGCCCGCCGCCACCGCGCGGACGGCGGGTCCGGCGAGGAGGACGTCGCCGGCGCTGTCCAGCCGGACGACGAGGGTCCGGGGGGCTGTCATCGGCGGCCCCCCGGTGAACGGGCCAGCACCAGGCGGACGGCGTCGATCAGGTCGGTGGCCGTCTCCTCGGCGGCGGCGATCTCCTCGGGCCGCGTCGCCGGGGTGGGCACCAGCACACCGCGCGCCCCCGCCGCGCGGGCGGCCGCGATGTCCGAGCCGATGTCCCCGATGACGACGGTGCGTTCGGGGGTCGCGCCGAGCCGTTCGCAGGCGGCGAGCACGAGTCCGGGCGCCGGTTTGCGGCAGACGCAGCCGTCGTCCGGTCCGTGCGGGCAGACGGCCCAGACCGCGAAGGGTCCGAAGAGCGCGTCGACCCGCTGCCGCACCGACTCGACCTGGCGCCGCGTCAGCACACCGCGGGCGACGCCCGACTGGTTGCTGACGACGCCCACCGGGATTCCCAGCGAGCGCAGGGCGGCGACGGCTTCCTGCGCGGACGGCAGGGGTGTGACCCGGGCGGGATCGCCGTTGTAGGGGACGTCGGCGACGAGCGTGCCGTCCCGGTCGAACAGGACGGCCTGCGGAAGAGCGCCGTGTGGACCCGTGCCCCGCCGGGAGGCAAAGGCGTGCGGGCGCGCACCCCTGGGTCCGTAGAAGAGCCAGGGGCCGGTCGCGGGCCGCCGGTGGCCCACCGTGGAGGGGGAGGTCATGGCAGCACCCGCTGCCGGACCGCCTCGCGCGGGGCGCGCGGCGGCCTCGTCGTTGCCACCGGGTCGAACGGTGGTGTGGCGCGGTGCCTGACCTGGCCGCGCAGCCAGTGCCAGGTCGCCGCCGGCGGAATGAGGACGCTGGTCAGCGCCATGGTGACGATCTCGTTCCGGGTCCGCGGGCCCGGTGCGACGCGTGCCGCGGCCAGTTCGGCGGTGCCGGCCAGCCAGGCGGCGGCGCAGCGCGCGGCCGCCGCGGGCCGCCGCAGTGCCGCGCACGACACGGCGGCCACGGCGGCGGCCGTGACGGCGAGGTGGCGGGGCAGGCGGCCGCGCGGGGCGGCCGCGCGGCTCCACCAGTCGGGGCCGTGCAGCCGGTTCATCAGCACGTCGTCCGCGTTGCCCGCCTGGAGGCGTACGGACACCCACCGGTCGGCCGGACGGACGGGGTGGGTGGTGCTGCGGGTGCCGGTGTGCAGCGTCCAGCCCGCGGCGAGGACCCGCAGGGCCAGGTCCGCGTCCTCGCGGAAGGCGCGGCGGAACCGTTCGTCGAACCCGCCGACGGCGTCCAGGGCCTCCCTGCGGTACGCCATGTCGGCGGTGATCCACCGGGCGGTGGCCAGACCCGCGGTGTTGCGCTCCCAGTCCGTGGGGCGGCGGTCCGCGGGGAGCGGCACGGTGATGCGTGCCGCGACTCCCGCGGTGCGGTACGTCGTGGCCGCGAGGTCGCGCGTGAGGTCCTCGCCCCAGGTGGGGCCGGGCACCACGTCGTCGTCGAGGAAGACGATCCACGGCACGGGACCGGCCTCCTGGCGCCCCGTGTTGCGGGCCGCGGCGGGCCCCCGCGCGCGGCCGCGCACGACGGTGGTCACGGGCTGCAGGGCGGCGGGGATCTCGACCGGCAGAGGCGTGGCGCCGGCGGCCGGCCGGTCGTCGACGAGGACCACGCGTGCCGGTTTGGGTCCTGAGGTGTCCGCCAGCGCGCGCAGGCAGACGTTCAGGCTGGGGCGTCCGACGGTCGGGACGACCACGGCGTAGGCGGTCTCGGGCGACCACGGTCCGAAGGCGGTCATCGCATGGCTCCCTCGTCGGTGCTCTGGAAGAGACCGGCGCGCCGGATCGCGTACGGCCCGATGGCCAGCAGGTCGACCGGTGCGGAGCCGAAGCACTCCAGGGCGTCGCGCGGGTCGTCCACCATGGGCCTGCCGGCCGTGTTCAGGCTGGTGTTGACCACCACGGGAAGGCCGGTGAGCCGCTCGAACTCGCCGAGCATGCGGGCGACCAGCGGTTCGCTCGCGGGGTCGACGGTCTGGATGCGGGCGGTGCCGTCGACATGCACGACGGCCGGGATCCGTTCCTTCCAGCCATCCGCCACATCGTGGACGAACAGCATGTAGGGGCTGGGCAGCGGGCCGTCGAAGATGTCGGCGGCGCGGTCGGCGAGCACCATGGGGGCCACCGGCCGGAACTGCTCCCGGCCCTTGACGTCGTTGAGCCGTTCCAGGTTTCCCGCGTGACCGGGGTGGGCCAGCAGCGAGCGGTGGCCCAGTGCCCGGGGGCCGTACTCCGAACGCCCTTGGAACCAGGCGACGATCGCGTTGTCGGCGAGTGCCCTGGCGACGGTCACGGCGATGTCCGCGGGCCGCTCGAAGGGCACGGCCGCCGTCTTGAGCCAGGCGCCCAGTTCCGCGTCCGACCAGTCCCTGCCGAGGTCCGCGCCGGTCATGGGCTGGGGGGCGTCGCCCTGGCCGGCCGCGAGAAGCAGGGCGCCGCCCAGCGCGGTGCCCGCGTCGCCGGCGGCGGGCTGCACCCACACGCGGGAGAAGGGGCCCTCACGGGCGATCCGGGAATTGGCCACGCAGTTGAGCGCGACGCCGCCGGCGAGGGTGAGGACGCTGTCGTGCGTGCGTCCGTGCAGCCAGCGCACGAGGTCGAGGAGTGTCTCCTCCAGGACGGCCTGCGCGCTGGCCGCGACGTCGGCGTGGTCCTGGGTCCAGGGCTCGTCCGGGCCTCGCGGCGCGCACAGTTCGGACCAGGGGACGGCCGTGGCGCGAAAGCCTCCGTCACCGGTGGGGTGCACGTACCGGCGCAGTTCGGAGAGCATGCGGGGGGTGCCGTGCGAGGCGAGTGCCATCACCTTGAACTCGTCGGAGGAGCGCAGGAATCCGAGGTGTTCGGTGAGTTCCTCGTAGACCAGCCCCAAGGAGTGCGGCAGTTCCTGCGCGTGCAGGGGCTCGAGGCGGTCGCCCACGCGGTGCGCCGCCAGGTGCGAGGCACGCTCGCCGCGGCCGTCGAGGACCAGCACCGAGGACGCCTCGGCCCCGGGCGCGGCGAAGGCGCTCGAAGCGGCGTGCGCCATGTGGTGCGGGACGAATCGCACTGCCTGCGGATCGAGTCCGGGCAGCGCCTCCGCGAGGAATCCCGGCGCCTGGCGGGCGTAGGTCAGCCTGAGGTGGTCCCAGGGGTCGTCCAGGCCCATGGCGTCCGCGGGGCGGGCGAGGGCGGGATCGAAGGAGTACGCCACGGCGTCGAGGTCCTGGGGACGCAGTCCGGCCCTCTTGAGGCACCAGGCGGCGGCCTTCTCCGGGAGTTCCCAGGCCGAGAACGGCACCGGCCGCTTGCCGTGCTTACGCCGGGAGAAACGTTCCTCCTCCGCGGCGGCCACGCACCGGCCGTCGATGACGAGGGCGGCGGCGGGGTCGTGGAAGAGAGCGTTGATTCCAAGTATGCGCATGGAGTGCCAGGCCTTTCGGCGGATCGGGGCGGAGCCGGCCGCGCGGTGGGGAGGCGGCCGGAAGGGCTCGGCCGGATCAACTGTCCGTGTGGGCGCGGAACCAGGCGATGGTGCGCCGCAGTCCCTCCTCGGCGGCGACACGTGGCTCCCACTGGAGCTTGTCGCGGGCGAGGGTGATGTCCGGGCAGCGCACCGCGGGATCGTCCGTCGGCCGTTCGATGAAGCGGATCTCCGAGGTCGAGTCCGCCAACTCGATGACCATCCGGGCCAGTTCGAGCATGGTGATCTCGGCCGGGTTGCCGATGTTGACCGGGCCGCGCATTCCGTGGGCGGCCGCCGACAGGATGCCGCGCACGGTGTCGTCGACGTAGCACAGCGAGCGGGTCTGGAGTCCGTCGCCGGTCACGGTCAGGGGCTGACCCGTGAGTGCCTGCCGGACGAAGGTCGGCACCGCGCGCCCGTCGTAGCCGCGCATGCGGGGGCCGTAGGTGTTGAAGAGCCGCACGATCACGGTGTCGACGCCGTGGGCGTCGTTCTCGGCGGTGGTGAGCGCCTCGCCGAAGCGTTTGGCCTCGTCGTACACGCTGCGCGGGCCGACGGGGTTGACGTTGCCCCAGTACCGCTCGTTCTGCGGGTGCTGCTGGGGGTCGCCGTAGATCTCGGAGGTGGAGGCGAGGACGAACCGTGCGCCGCTGCCACGGGCGAGAGCGAGGGCGTTGCGCGTACCGAGGCTGCCGGCCTCCAGCGTGTGCAGGGGCAGACGCAGGTAGTCCGCGGGGGACGCGGGCGAGGCGAAGTGCAGTACGAGGTCGGGCGGCCGGTCGACGGTGAGGGGCTCCGAGACGTTGGCCTCCACCAGCCGGAAACCGGGGCGGTCGCGGAACTCGGATATGTTCTCGGGCCGTCCGGTGCTGAAGTCGTCCACGCACGTGACGGCAGTGCCCGCCTCCAGCAGCGCCGCGCACAGGTGCGAACCGACGAAGCCCGCGCCGCCGGTGACAACGGCGTGCTCCCATGGGGGCGAGAAAGCGTTGGTCATGTCCGTCTCCTCTGGCATGGGCGGCGATCGCCGGGCCGTCGTTCCGCGCCGACCGGCGCGGGGCCCTGACCGGCGGGCGGCCGGTCGCGAGACCTGCGATCACCCTGCCGGGCGACGCCGCCGACGGCACGGCGGCGAGGCATTCGGATGAATTACGGTGCGTGAAGGCGTGCGAGACGAAGAGTTGGATTCCGCTGCTCTCTCCCTGTGTCGCGGCCGGAAACGGGCCTCGGTCACGGGCTGCCGATGATGCGCTACTGCGTCCGGGTATCCCCGAAACGGGGGTCCAGTCCGCCCGCTGGGTGAACCCCGCCGAGGCGGGTCCGCACGGGTGAGGCACTGACGGGGTCCGGCGCCGGCGCCTGGGGCGGCGCCGCGGCTCCGCGTGGGGCTCCTCCTCCGTCTCGGTGGTACGCCCCCTCGGGCCCGGCCCACGCGCTCAGGCTCCGCCTGGGGGGAACCTGACCGGGTACGGGCCCGGCCCGGGCCCGAGAGCTGGAGCTACGCGTCGGGGTCGGGAGCCTGACCGGGTACGGGACCGGCACCACCCCCGCGCGGGCGCCGCGGTCCGGCGGGGACGCAGTGCTCGCGCGAGGGCACCCCTCGGCGCGCAGCGCCAGGAGGTGCGGCCTCACCACCGCCGGCCCGGACCCGCCCCCGTCGCGAACGGGCCGGTCAGCCGTCGGTGTCGCCGCCGCCATCCGGCGGCGGGGACGCGGCCGGCCACCCGGCACGGTGGTCCTGGGCGTGGTCGCAGCGGCCCGGGTGCGGCCAGGGTGTGAAGCGGCCGTCCCCGCGTTCCACCAGGAGCCGCCCGTCGTGGGCCAGCACGCCTCGGGGGCGGAGTCCGGTCAGGCTCGCTGTCGTGTACGCGGCGCTCAGGCTGCCGAGGTCGTGGACGATGCCGATCTTGAAGAGTGAACGGGTCTCCGCGATCGCCTCGTGGTCACCGGCGCGCATCACGACCCTCAACTCGGGCGCGACCGCCAACGCCGCCACGCTCACCGCGATGTTGTCCAGGTCGTCCGACGCCACAGCCGCCATCGCCTGCGCCTTGTGCAGGCCGAGTCTGCGCAGGACAAACCTGTCCTTCGCGTCGGCGACCACGACGGGCAGGCCCATCGCCCGAGCCAGACGCAGGTTGGGGGCCGCCGGGTCCCGCTCGACCGCGATCACACCGATGCCGAGGGCCTGCAGCCGGGTGCACAGCCGCAGCCCCACCTGCCCGAGGCCCACGACGACGACGTGGCCCGCACGCGGCAGCGCCCGCGGCCCCACGATGCCGACGGAGCGCGGGGCGAGCAGGCGGTCGATCATGCCCGCGGTGAAGACGGCGGTGAACACCATGGTGACGAGCATCGCGACGACGGCGAACGCCGGATAGGCGACACCCGCGCCGTGCAGCGACACGGGCCCGACGGTGGACACCGTGCGCGTCGCCTCGAAGAGGGCCTCGACCGGCGGGCGGTGGTGCAGTGCCACCAGCCAGGCCCAGTCCGACAGCAGGACGGCGAGCAGGCCGGCGAGTCCGGCCAGCATGATGCGCGAACTGCCGTCGTGGGGGCGCAGTTGGCCCCGGATCTTGCCCAGCCGCGCCCGGTACCTCAACGACCTCGGTGGCCGGTACGGCTCGAGCCGTATGTCCTCCCCCGCCCACCGTGCCCCGGCATGACCGGAGGGCGTGCGGTTGAGGGCGAGGAGTTCGGGCTGGAGGCAGGCGGCCAGCAGGACCGGCGCCGCGACGTCGGCCGGTGAGGTCACCTCGCAGTTGGGGACCACGCGCACGAGTTGCTCGGCGACGGTCCGGTCGAAGACGGTGACCACCAGCGTGACGTGGGGACGGATGTGTTCGACGGCGAGTGCGTAGCGCAGGGACTCGACGTCGTCGTCGAGCAGGATCGCCACGCCCGCCACGTCCTCCTTCAGGGCTCGGCGGAGATCCTCGTCCGTGGGCTGGGTGAGATGGTGCACGTCGTGTCCGGCCGCTTGCAGGGAGCCGCACACCTTACGCGCCACGTCGCTGCCGATCACGACGAAACGCCGGCCAGGTCCACCGCTCTCGGGAAGCGGTGATCCGGCCGTGTGGTGTGTGCGCCGCTCCGTGAAGTCACCGGTGCGGAAGGGTTCGGAGGCGGTGGTCGCAGTCATCGATCCGGTCGAGGTCGCAGGGACAGCCGCACGGACCAGCGGATCGCGTTGCGGCAGTACGCCGAGGGGCGGCCCCGGAACAGGGCGGGGAGCGACCTCCGGTAGAGGCGCCGCAAGGCGGAGGACGAGCGCGGGGGTCGCCCTGACGCGTCGTTCGGTGTGTCTCCCGAAGGTAGGAGGGGCCCGCAGGCGGCACCACAGACAAATGTCACACGCTGATTCACCCTGGTCAGACAGATGCACAAAGACCGGGGCCGTTTCGGCGCCGGAACGGGAAATCCCTCCGCCGCTCTGGCCGTCCGGCCGAACCTGTGCCTAGGATCCGGACCGCCGAACCGGCAATTCCGGCTGTGAGCGCACAAGCGCCGTGACAGCCCGCCGCAGAGCCTCGGGAGCCTGCGGCCCCCTCCGTGTGGTGTGCGCGTGCCGTCCCCTCCGCTGCGCCGGCCCGCGAATCAGCCTGCTTCACGCACCTCACTCAGTCCTGCGAAAGTCGAGGAACCTCATGAGCGCGCAACCGACGACCACCACCGCCACCGCGCCAGGCGGCGATCCCGGGGACGGACGGCACGCGTCCGCCGACGGCTTGAAGGCCGGTCTCAAGAACCGCCACCTGTCCATGATCGCCATCGGCGGGGTGATCGGAGCGGGCCTGTTCGCCGGCTCGGGCCAGGGCATCGCCGCCGCCGGACCGGCCATCCTCATCTCGTACGCCCTCGTGGGCCTGCTGGTCGTCCTCGTGATGCGGATGCTGGGCGAGATGGCCGCGGCCGACCCCAGCTCGGGATCCTTCTCCGCCTATGCCGACCGGGCGCTCGGCCGCTGGGCGGGCTTCTCGATCGGGTGGCTCTACTGGTTCTTCTGGGTCGTGGTGCTCGCCGTCGAGGCCACCATTGCCGCCGAGATCCTCGAAGGCTGGGTGCCGGCCGTCCCGCAGTGGGGCTGGGCGCTGATCGTCATGGTCGTCCTGACGGCCACCAACCTCGTCTCCGTCGGCTCCTACGGCGAGTTCGAGTTCTGGTTCGCCGGCATCAAGGTCGTCGCCATCGGGGCGTTCGTGGTCGTCGGCGCTCTCGCCGTGTTCGGCCTGCTGCCCGGTTCGGACAACCCGGGCACCGGGCTCGCCCACCTCACCGACGCCGGAGGCTTCTTCCCCCACGGCTACGGCGCGATCCTCACCGGCATCCTGATGGTCGTCTTCTCGTTCATGGGCAGCGAGATCGTGACTCTGGCCGCGGGCGAGTCCGCCGACCCCCAGCGCGCCGTCTCCAAGGCCACCAACAGCGTGATCTGGCGTGTCGCCGTCTTCTACCTCGGCTCGATCTTCGTCGTGGTCACACTGCTGCCGTGGAACGACAAGTCGATCGTGGAGCAGGGCTCGTACGTCGCGGCGCTGAACTCCATCGGCATCCCGCACGCCGGCCAGATCATGAACGTCATCATCCTCACGGCCGTGCTGTCCTGTCTCAACTCCGGCCTCTACACCGCCTCCCGTATGGCCTTCTCGCTCGGACAGCGCGGTGACGCCCCCGCCTCCTTCGCCCGCACCAACGCGCGCGGCGTCCCGATGGCCGCCATCCTCTCCTCGGTCGCCTTCGGATTCCTCGCCGTCTTCTTCAACTACAAGTGGCCGGACACCGTCTTCGAGTTCCTGCTCAACGCCTCGGGCGCGGTCGCGCTGTTCGTCTGGCTCGTCATCTGCTGCACCCAGCTGCGGATGCGCGGCATCATCCTGCGCGAGGCGCCGGACCGGCTCGTCGTCCGGATGTGGCTCTTCCCCTACCTGACCTGGGCCACCATCGCCATGATCTCGTTCGTGCTCCTCTACATGCTGTTCGACGACTCCGGGCGTCAGCAGGTCCTGCTGTCTCTCCTGGCCGCCGCGTTCGTCGTGAGCATCGGCGTCGTGCGGGACCGGGCCCGGCTGCGGTAGCCGCGGGCCGGAGGGTCGCGGGCCGACGCGCCGGCCCGCGACACCGCGTCAGGGGCGGGAGCTCAGGTCCAGCAGACGTTCGCGGTGGCCGGCGCTCTGCGGGAGCCGTCCGGCGCGACCGCCACCAGCCGGAGCGTCGAGTCGTCCTCGTCCCCGGCCCGCGCCAGGGACTTCACGTAGTACACCTCGTCGCGGATCCGGCCGACCGCCTCGCGCCGCCCGTCGCGCAGCTCGCGGTACAGGTCGCAGTACCAGACGCCCCTCGTCCCGGAAGAGCCACGACAGGAACACCTCGGCGGTGTCGCCCAGGACGTGGGCCGCGTCCACCGTGAACGCCGCGGGCGTCTGCGGCCGGGGGGACGGCTCGCCGCCGTGGAGTGCCAGTTCACCGATGTTGAGCGCGTACGGCCCGCGCCGCTCGGCCGAGACCCGGACACCGATCGCCGCTGTCGTCCGGCCCGCGAACCCGTCGAGGCGCCGGGCGGCGGTGTTCCAGGACCGGGGCCAGAACCAACAGCCGAGGCTCTTCACGCCGTTGCGGTGCGCGGCGTCGGTGTACGCGGGGTTCGGGAGGTTGATCAGGGCGGGAGGGCGCCTGCCGCGGCAGGCGCCCTCCCGTTGTGTACGCGCGTACGCCCGGCGGCTCAGCGCCGTGACTCGGCCCGCGTGGCGCCGATGCCCGCGGCGACCACGAGGACCGTGCCGGCGATCTGCAGCACGGTGGGTGTCTGGGAGATCAGGACCATGGCGGCCAGCAGGCTGACGGCCGGCTCCAGACCGGCCAGCGTGCCGTACGTGGTCTTGCCGATGCGCTGCAGTGCCTTCATCTCCAGCAGGAAGGGGAGGAGGGGCATGAGGACGGCGATGCCCGCCGCGGCGGCGGCCGTCTGCCAGGTCAGCGCGTCGAGGGCGCCCGGCGCTCCGAAGGGTGCGGCGGCGAGGGCGGCGACGGCGAGGGAGACGGTCAGCGCGTGGGGCGCGGACAGGCGGCTGCCGACGTGAGCGGTGCCGACGACGTACAGCGCCCAGCACGCGGCCGACCCCAGACCGAACAGGACGCCGACCAGGCTGGTGGCGCCCGTCCAGGGCGAGGTGAGCAGGACGACGCCGGCCGCCGCGAGCCCCAGCCACGCCAGCTCCCTGACCCGGTGGGACGCGAACACGGCCACGGCCAGCGGGCCGAGGAACTCCAGCGCCGTGGCGGTGCCGAGCGGCAGGCGCGCGGCGGCTTCGGAGAACAGCAGCATCATTCCGGCGCTCACGACGCCGAGGAGTCCGGTGGCCAGCAGATCGCGCCGCGGAACCGTGCGCAGGGTCCGCCACAGGGACCCGCCGGTGACCAGGAGCAGGAGCACGGCCGCGAAGGTGAGGCGCAGCCACGTCGTGCCCGCCGGGCCGAGGGAGTGGAACAGCTCGGTCGCCAGCGCGCTGCCGGTGTGGAGCAGGAGCATGGCGACGAGGACGAGGACCGGTCCGGGCATCATGCGGCGGCCGGGAGCCGGGGCCGTGACCGTCGTGGAGGAGGCGGTCGGCAGGGCTGCGGAGGAGGTGTCGGAGGTGGCGGTCACCGGGACATTCCACCGGCACCCGTCTGTTTCTGTCCACTGGCCGAAGGTGGACCGACCAGCCACCTTTCGTGGACAATCTGCGGATGGCCACGAATGACATGGAGCGGCTCCCCGACCTGGGCCGGCTGAAGCTGATGGTCGAGCTGCACCGCCTCGGCACCATGGCCGCCGTCGCCGCCACGACCGGCTACGGGACATCGGCCGTCTCCAAGCACCTGGCGGTGCTGGAGCAGGAGGTCGGCGTGCGGCTGCTGACGCCGGACGGCCGCCGCGTCCAGCTCACGCCCGCCGGCGAGCGGCTGGTCGAGCACGCCGTGGGCATCCTCGCGGCGGTGGAGGCGGCGCAGTCGGAACTGCGCGGCACGGCGGACCCGGTGGGCCGGGTGCGCCTGGCGAGCTTCTTCACGGCGGTCGTACCGGTGGTCCTGCCCGCGCTGGCCCGCCTTCGGGAGCGGTATCCGCGGGTCGCGGTGGAGGTGCACGAGCACGAGCCGGAACACACGGCGCGGCTGCTGCGCTCGGGCGGCGCCGACCTGGGCGTGGTGTACGACTACAGCCTGGTGCCGCGGACGGTGCCGCCGGACCTGAGCGCCCGGCAGTTCGAGGAGCAGTCGCTGTACCTCGCCGTCCCGGCCGGCCACCCCGACGCGGGCCGGCCGGTCGCCGTGGCGGACCTGGCGGAGTTCGCCGACACCGGCTGGATCGCCAACTCGCGCGGCACGGACGACGACGAGCTGGTGCAGCGCGTCTGCGCGATCGCCGGCTTCGTCCCGCGCATCGCGCACCGGGTGGACAGTCTCAGCCTGGTCAACAGCCTTGTGGGGGCCGGTCTCGGTGTGGCGCTCCTCGCGAGTTCGGGCCTCGAGCGGCACCGTACGGACGTGGCCTTCCGGCCGCTGGACCCGGTCGCCGGACTGCGACGCAGTTTCCTTCTCGCGCGCGCCGGCCAGTGGTCGTGGCCGCCCATCGCGGCACTGGCGTCGACGATCACCGACGGCACCGTGTGACCGCCGGGGCGGCCCCGCGGCCGCCCTCCGCCGACAGCGGATTTCCGGACCCGCTGCCGCCGTACGTGCTTGGGTGGCGGAATGCAGATCTTGATTCTGGGCGGGACGGCGTGGCTGGGACGGGAGATCTCGCGGCAGGCCGTGGCGCGGGGCCACCAGGTGACGTGCCTGGCCCGCGGGGAGAGCGGCCCCGCCGCCGAAGGGGCGGAGCTGGTGACGGCCGACCGGGAGGACCCCGGCGCGTACGCCTCGCTGCGTGACCGTACGTGGGACGCCGTCGTCGAGGTGTCGTGGCAGCCGGGGTTCGTACGCGAGGCGCTGGCGGCGCTGGCGGACCGGGCGGGTCACTGGACGTACGTCTCGTCGGTCAGCGCCTACGCGTCCCATGCCGCGCGCGACGCCGACGAGTCCACAAAGCTGCTGGACGCGGCCGAAGGGAGCCGGGCCGGCCGTGAGCAGTACGGACAGGCGAAGGTCGCCTGCGAGCAGGCTTCCCTGGCCGCCGTGGGAGACCGGCTGCTGATCGCGCGCGCCGGCCTGATCGGCGGGCCCGGTGACCCCAGTGGCCGCTCGGGCTACTGGGTGGCCCGCGCCGCACGCGACCCGGCCGGCGCCATGCTCGTCCCCGACGACCCGGCGTCGCCGACCCAGGTGATCGACGTCAGGGACCTGGCCGCGTGGCTGCTGGAGGCCGCGCAGGCGCGCACGACAGGGACGTACGACGCGGTGGGCCCGGTGGTGCCGTTCGCGCGGTGGCTGGAGCTGTCCCGTGCCGTCGGCGGGCACACCGGGCCGGTGGTCGCGGCCGCGCCGGCGTGGCTGCGGGAGCGGGAGGTGGCGCAGTTCATGGGTCCCGACTCGCTGGCGATGTGGCTGGACGAGCCGGGCTGGGAGGGCTTCTCGGCGCGCAGCGGCTTTTCCGCGCGCGCCGCGGGGCTGCGGCACCGCGACCGCGAGGACCTGATCACCGACACCCTCGTCTGGGAGCGGGCGCAGGGACTGGAGCGGACCAGGCGCGCCGGTCTGAGCGCCGCGCGCGAGCGCGAACTGCTGGACGCCCTGGAGGGGATGGCAGCCCCGGCCCAGGACTGAGGCGTCGCGGGCCGCAGCGCCTATCCGGCCATGCGCGCGGCAGCCTCCTCCAGGCAGCGCACGACCTCGCTGTCGTCGGTCTGCGCGAAGTCGGCGTAGAACTGGCCGATCGCGAAGAACTCGCGCGGCGTGCCGAGACAGACCAGATCGTCCGCCTCGTCGCCGAGCCGCGCCGTCCAGTCCTCGGGTGCCACCGGGACCGCCAGCACGATCCGGGCGGCTCCCCTGGCGCGGGCGATGCGGCAGGCGGCCCGGGCGGTGGATCCCGTGGCGACCCCGTCGTCGACCAGCACGACCGTGCGGCCCTCCACCGGCAGCGGCGGCCGCTGCCCCCGGTAGCGCCGGGCGCGTTCCTCGAGCACCGCCCGCTCGTGCGCCTCGACCTGCTCCAGTTCCTCCGGGGTGACGCGGGCGCCCCGCACGATGTCGTCGTTGACGACGCGGACGCCGCCCTCCCCGAGCGCCCCCATGCCGAGCTCCGGCTGGTAGGGCACTCCCAGCTTGCGCACGAGGCACACGTCCAGTGGGGCTCCCAGAGTCCGGGCGACCTCCGCCGCGACCGGTATCCCTCCCCTGGGCAGCCCCAGCACCACCGGGTCTTCCCGCTCGAAGCCCCGCATCCGGGCGGCCAGTCGGCGTCCCGCGTCGAGGCGATCCACGAAGAACACGATCGGCCTCCTCGTTCCCTGGCAGCGGCCGACCCCCTTGCCATTCTCGTCCCCGTCGGGGCCGACCGCCGCCGGAGGGCCGCCCCGCCCCAGGAGACGCCGTGCCGAGCGGGCTACCGTGGAGGTCATGGACGGTGACCTCGTCACCCTGTTCCTCAGCGGCGACGTCATGCTCGGCCGCGGCGTCGACCAGATCCTTCCGCACCCCGGTGATCCGGCGCTGTCCGAGCCGTACGTGCGGGACGCCCGCAGCTATGTCGAGCTGGCCGAGGCGGTGAACGGTGCGATTCCCCGCCCGGTCCCGTTCTCCTGGCCCTGGGGCGACGCGCTGCCGCTGCTCGACGCCGCCGCGCCCGACGTGCGGCTGGTGAACCTCGAGACCTCCGTCACCCGCAGCGGCGACGCCGCGCCCGGGAAGGAGGTCCTCTACCGGATGCATCCGGCCAATCTGCCCTGCCTGTCGGCCGCCCGTCCCGATGTGTGCGCGCTCGCCAACAACCACGTCCTCGACTACGGCCGCCTCGGGCTGGAGGAGACGCTCGCGAGCCTGGCGGCAGCGGGCCTGCGCACGGCCGGCGCCGGCCGGGACCTCGACGCCGCCCGGCGGTGCGCGTTCGTCCCCGTGCCGGGCGGCGGACGCGTGGTCGTCGTCTCCCTCGGCCTGGAGTGCAGCGGTGTCCCGCCGAGCTGGGCCGCCACCGCGCGGCGCAGCGGGGTCCACTTCGCCGCCGGCCCGTCGCCCGCCGTCGCGGCGGACGTGACGGCCCTGCTGCGCCGGGCGAAACGGCCGGGCGACGTGGCGGTCGTCTCCGTCCACATGGGCTCCAACTGGGGCTACCGCGTACCGCGCGAGCAGGTCCGCTTCGCCCACGCGCTCGTCGACGGGGGCGCGGACGTCGTGCACGGGCACTCCTCGCACCATCCCCGGCCCGTCGAGGTGTACCGCGGCAGGCTCGTCCTCTACGGCTGCGGCGACCTGATCAACGACTACGAGGGCATCACCGGCTACGAGCGGTACCGGGACGACCTGCGGCTGCTCCTCGTGGCGTCCGTCGAGTCCGGCACCGGCCTCCTCCACGAGCTGCGCGTCACGCCGCTGCAGGCGCGGCGCATGCGACTGACGCACGCATCGGAGTCGGACTGCCGCGGTGTGCACGAGGTCCTGAGCCGGATCAGCGACGGCCTCGGCACCGGTATGCGGGCCGAGCCGGACGGCTCGACCACGGTCCGCCCGTCCTGAGCACGGCGTCCCCGAGCACGGTGCGTCGCGCCGCGGTCCCGCATGGCGATCACCCGGCGCGACGCGTGATGATGGAGCTGCCTGCCCACGGGCTCCGGTCGCGCCAGGACGCCCGAAGCGACACGCGTCCCGCCTTCCGGGGACGGAGAGGGGAAGGGCCAGATGTGCCGATGGCTTGCCTACTCGGGAACCCCGGTGCTCCTCGACTCCCTTCTGTACCGCCCCGCCCACTCCCTGATCGACCAGAGCCTGCACTCCAAGATGGGCGTCGAGACGACGAACGGCGACGGCTTCGGCATCGGCTGGTACACCCCGGGCATCGACACCCCGGCCGTGGTCCGCGACACCGGCCCCGCGTGGAACAACCGCAATCTGCGCGAGATCTCCGCCCATGTCCGCTCGCACCTGTTCTTCGCGCACATCCGGGCGTCGACCGGCTCGGCCATCCAGCAGACGAACTGCCACCCGTTCCGGCACGGGCGCTGGCTGTGGATGCACAACGGCGCGATCACCGACTTCCACCGGCTGCGCCGGGACCTGTGCCTCCTCATCGATCCGTCGTTGTTCGCCGACATCGAGGGGTCGACCGACTCCGAGGTCATGTTCTTCCTGGCCCTCAGCCTCGGCCTCGACCAGGACCCCCCGGGAGCCGTCGCGCGCATGGCGGGACACGTGGAGAGCCTCGGCCACCGGCACGGGGTGGACTTCCCGCTCCAGATGACCGTGGCCGTCACCGACGGAGAGGACCTGTGGGTCTTCCGCTACTCCAGCGAGCGCCGCTCACGTTCCCTGTACTTCAGCGCCGAGGTCGAGACCCTGCGGGCGCAGCACCCCGATCTGGAGTTCCTGGAGGGGCTGTCCGACGAGACGCGTCTCGTGGTGTCCGAACCGCTCAGCGGCCTGCCCGGGGCCTGGAACGAGATCCCCGAGTCGAGTTACGGCCTGGTGCGCGGCGGCCCGGACTTCATGCAGCCGTTCGTGCCGGTGCCGAACGGGGGCACACCCACAGGTGCCCTGCGCTGACCGCGCGTCGCGTCACGCACAGGTCCGGCGTACGCATGCGGCGACCGTCTTCCTCAGGCTCCCGGTGCGGGCCAGCATCTCCCGCTGGGCCTGTGCTCCGGTGCCGTGCTTGAGCAGGCCCGCCAGGGTGTCCTGCGCGTGCAGCAGGTCGCCGGTGTCCTCCAGGGCGTCCCGCACATGGTCGAACAGGGCGTGGACGACCGTCTCGGCGGGCGCCGGGCGCATGGTGGCCGGGTGGACCAGCTGCTCCTCCAGGCCGGAGCGGCCGGCGCGCCACGCCGCCAGCCGGAGCAGGCCCACGCTGTGGCGGGTGGGCGGCAGACCGGCCTGCCATTCGCGCGCCGCGGTCTCCACCAGGGCGCGTACGAGCGTGGCCACCAGCACCGTCGCGGCGGGGTCGAGGCACACGTCCGCGACGCGGACCTCGACGGTGGGGTATTTGCGCGAGAGCCGCGCGTCGAAGTAGATCATCCCCAGGTCGCGCAGCACCCCGGTGCCGACCATGGACGCCACGTGTTCGTGGTACCGGTCTGCCGATCCGAAGATCTCCACGGGCCCGGCCGACGGCCACCGTCCCCACACACGGCTGCGGTAACTGCTGTACCCGGTGTCCCGCCCTTGCCAGAACGGGGAGTTGGTGCTCAGCGCGAGCAGGACGGACAGCCACGGCCGGATCCTGTCCAGGACGGCGACGCCCTCCTCGTCGGAGTCCACCGACACGTGCACGTGGCAGCCGCAGGTGAGCTGTTCCTGGGCGGTCAGCCCGTACTGCTCCTGCATCCACCGGTACCGCTCTCCCGCCGCGATGACGGGATCCACGGGGAGCGGAGACGTCGCCAGGGCGGCGACGCCCGCCCCCAGCTTCTCGGCCCGGCGCATGGCCTCGGCGCGCCACCGGGTGATCTCGTGGGCCAGGGCGGCCATGTCCGTCTTGGGCAGGGTGGCGAATTCGAGCTGCTGGCGCTGCAGCTCCGCCTCGAAGGCGTCCTCCTCGCCGGCCGCCAGCACGGCTTGCGAAAGCGCTCGTGGTTCGCCGGAGGCGGGGTCCACGAGCAGGAGTTCCTCCTCGACTCCGACACTGCGCACGATCACTGCCCTTCTGACAGGCCGGCACCCGGCCCGCCGCCCGGAGCGGCATGGGGCCGCACCTCCCTCACCGCGGCGTGCCCGGTGTAATCCCTTTGCCCTCAAAATCGCGCCTGATACCCATGGCACGCGTGTGCGGTAGGACGCCTCTGCGGTCCGCCGCCATGATGCCGGTCCGTCCCGTGTCGCCGGTCGAGCGACATGGACGGTCCGTCGCCGTGTGCCCGACGACGCTCCGTCGCCGAAACGCCGGTCCGCGCGGACGCGACGAAGGCGTCCGCCCGGCCGATGACGACGGCCGAGGACACCGGGCCGGGAACGCACGGCGGACGACGCCCGGGGAGGATGCCTGGCGGACGTCGCCGTGGCCGGGGCCCCGCGGTCGCCGAGCGGGACGGCCGCTCACTCGTCGTCCCCGTCGTCGAACCCCTCCGCGCGCAGCGCGAGCTCCCGCAGGACGTCGGCGGAGCTGATCTCCTGCCGGCCCGAGTCGTGCACCTCGGCCAATGTCACGAAGGCGACGGTGAACGCTCCGGCGAGCTGCTGGACCGCCTCCCCGAGCTCCCGGCCGACTATGCCCGCGATCTCCTCCACGGTCGCGTCGGCGGGCACCTGGACGCTCGGCAGCGTCTCGTTCAGGAGGGCGGTGACGGCATCCGCCTCGTCGTCGATGTCGTGACGCTCCACGTCCTCCTCCAGCAGGCGCTGCCATTCCGAGGCCTGGGTGAGGATGCCGATCACATGCCTGAGTACCTCGCTCTGCCGCATGGCCGGAGCATAGGCGTCTCTCCCCGCCGGTGCCTCGGCGGAGCGGGGGCTCGGCCGCAGGCAGGCGGGCCGCGGCGCGGGTAATCTCGGGAACTGGAGCATCATCCGCGGTCCAGGCCCGCACATCGAGCCGACGACCCCCTGCCGGTCTTCCCGCTACCCGTTCCCGGAGAACCAGGTGGTCGGAAATGAATCCTCCGATGGACGACCGCCGCGCCCTCGCGGAGATCGAACGCTTCCTCGTCCGGGACGACCCGGAGCTCGCCTCCCGCATGGACGCGCTGAACGGGCAGTTCGCCGAGGTGCGCAGCGAGAGGAGCGAGCAGTCCCACCGGCACGACTGGCGGTGGGTGGTGGCGCTCGTCGTCGCGGTGGTGGCCCTGCTCGGCATGATTCTCACCGCGGTTCTCATGGCGCCGCCGGCGTCCCGGAACAGCGACTTCCCGCCACCGACCGGTCGCGGGCCGGCCGTATCCGTGCCCGCGCGGTGAGGGGGCCTCGGATCACGGGCCCCGCGGCCTCGCGGGCATCGCGCCGAGGCGGTGGTCAGTGGTCCGGCCGCCGGGCCATGGTGCCGAGCGCGGCGGCCACGGTGCGCTTCAGGGCGGCCGGGTCGGCGCCCGCCCGGGAGCGCACGTTCACCCCGTAGGCGAGCAGGGCGAGAGCGTCGGCCGCGGCGGCGGTGTCCGTGTCCGGAGCGAGTTCACCGCGGGCCTCCGCCGTGGCGAGCGCCGCCTCCAGAGCGTCCCTGAGCATCTGGTGCTGCCGGTCGAGGAGCGCGCGGACCTCGGCGTCCTCGGGCCCTGCTGCGGCATGCGCGTTGACCACCATGCAGCCCCACCGTGCGTACTCCCCTGAGCAGCGGACCTCGATCAGGTCGGCGAAGAAGTCGGAGACGGCGGGCAGACCGCGGCCGTCCTGCGCGACGCGCCGGAACGCCGACTCGGACCACTGCTCCACGTAGCGGCGCAACGCGGCGAGATACAGGTCCTGCTTGCCTCCGAAGGTGGCGTACAGGCTGGAGCGGTTGAGCCCGGTCGCGTTCACGACGTCCTGGACGCCGGTCGCGGCGACGCCTCTGCGCCAGAAGAGCCGCATCGCGGCGTCGAGCGCCGTCTCCGGATCGAAGTGCTTGATGTCCGGCATGCTCCGCCCGCCAATCAACTTGGACCGTCAATTCCAAGATAGTGGCCGAACCGCTGACAGGGGTCACGCGCCCGGGCTATCTTGGAACGACCGTTTCAAGTTCCAGGAGGACAAGGCCAGATGAGTCTCCACGCCGAGCTGCGCACCTTCTTCGAGACCCGCTACCCCGAGCTCCCCGCCGCGGCCAGGGAGGTCATGGAGCGGGCGGGCGACCACCTCGCCGCGTCCGGACAGGCCGACCGTGCGCTGGCGGCCGGCGCACGGGCGCCCCGCTTCGACCTGCCGGCGGCGGCGGGCGGGACGGTGGCCCTGGACGACCTGGTGGCACAGGGCCCGGTGGTCCTCACCTTCTACCGCGGCGCCTGGTGCCCGTACTGCAACATCGCCCTGCGGGCCCTTCAGCGGCACAACGGCGACATCGCCGCACGCGGGGCGCGGCTGGTGGCCGTGTCGCCCCAGGTTCCGGACGAGTCGCTGTCGCTGAGCGAGAAGCACGCGCTCACCTTCGACGTGCTCAGCGATGTCGGGTCCGGCACGGCGAAGGAGTACGGTCTCGCGTTCGACCTGTCCGACGAACTCGGCGCTCTCTACGACTCGTTCGGGTTCGACCTGCAGCGCGTGAACGGCGGGCACCCGCGCACACTGCCGCTCCCGGCGACGTACGTCGTCGACCGCGCCGGCGTCATCCGCTGGGCCTTCGTCAGCACGGACTACACCACACGCGCCGAACCGGCCGACATCCTCGCCGCCCTGGACTCCCTGAGCTGAGTCGGCCGCGCCGGCCCGCACGATCCGCGACCGGGACCGCGCGGGCCGACAGCGTGACACCCCGCATTCAGGGACCTTCCGGACAGGTCACCGGCGCTAGGGTGAGCAGCCGGTGCCCCGGCGTCGCGTTACCGGCGTGAGGGCTGTCCGGTGACATGTTCGGCGGAAGGGCCGGGAGATGTCGGTACGCGCGCCACAGGTGATGCGCTCCCTGTTCGTGGTCCACCCGGCCCGCGTGGTCGTGCTGGGGTTCGCCGTGGTCGTGGTCCTGGGCACGCTGCTGCTGATACTGCCCGCCGCCGCCGAGGACGGCCGCGCGACCAACGTGCTGACCGCCCTGTTCATGTCGACCTCCGCCGTCTGCGTGACCGGGCTCGCCGTGGTCGACACCGGGACGTACTGGAGCGGGTTCGGCGAGGGCGTGATCCTCGCGCTGTTCCAGATCGGCGGCTTCGGCATCATGACCATGGCCTCCCTCCTCGCCCTGCTGGTCTCGGGGCGGCTGCGGCTGCGCATGCAGCTGACGGCGCAGGCCGAGACGAAGAGCCTGGGCATCGGTGACGTGCGCCGCGTCCTCGTGGGCGTCGCGTGCACCACTCTCATCGTCGAGGTCGCGGTGAGCGTGGTCCTCACGCTGCGCTTCCGCTACGGCTACGGCTCGGGCTTCGGCGAGGCGGCGTACCTCGGCTACTTCCACGCCGTGTCCGCCTTCAACAACGCCGGATTCGGGCTGCACGCCGACAGCCTGACCCGCTACGCGCAGGACCCCTGGGTCACACTGCCCATCGCGGTCGCCGTGATCCTCGGCGGCATCGGGTTCCCCGTCCTGCTGGAAACACTGCGACACCGGAACCGGGCGCGCACGACCGGCCGCCGGAACTGGACCCTGCACACCAAGCTCACCGTCATCACCACGGTCGTCCTGCTGATCGCCGGAACAGTCCTGACCTGCCTGCTGGAATGGACCAACAGCCGGACACTGGGCCCGCACGACACCGCCGGCAAGCTCCTGAACGCCTTCTTCCACTCGGCGATGAGCCGCACCGCCGGGTTCAACTCCCTCGACGTCGGCGCCCTGCACTCCTCGACTCTGGTGACGACCTGTGTGCTGATGTTCATCGGCGGGGGCAGCGCGGGCACCGCGGGCGGCATCAAGGTGACCACGTTCGCGGTCCTGGCCGCCGCGATCCTCGCCGAGGTACGCGGTGAGCCGCACTCGGTGATCCTGGGGCGCCGCCTTGGACCGCATGTGCTGCGCCAGGCCCTGACGGTGGCCCTGCTGGGCGTGGGACTGGTGATGGCGGCGACGCTCGCGCTGCTCTCGGTCAGCCGGGCGTCCCTCGACGCGGCGCTCTTCGAGGTCGTCGCCGCCTTCTCCACGACCGGGCTCAGCACGGGCATCACCCCCGACCTGCCCGCCCTGGGCCAACTGACCCTGATCGGGCTGATGTTCGTGGGCCGGATCGGCCCCATCACCCTTGTCTCGGCGCTCGCGCTGCGCGAGCGGACACGTCGGTACCAACTGCCGGAGGAGCGACCCGTCATTGGCTGACCACCTGCACCCCCTGAGGAAGCGCCGCCGCAGGCGCCCGGCCGTCCAGCAGGGCCAGGCGGGCGATCAACGGGTCGCCGTCATCGGCCTCGGCCGCTTCGGCAGCTCGCTGGCCAACGAGCTCATGCGGCGGGGCTGGGACGTCCTGGGCCTCGACAACGACGCCCGCCTCGTCCAGAGATACAGCGACACGCTCACCCACGCCGCGGTCGCCGACGCCACCGACCCGGAAGCGCTGCGTCAGCTCGGGGTGAACGAGTTCACCAGCGCCGTCGTGAGCATCGGCAACGACATCGAGGCGAGCATCCTGGTGAGCTCCAACCTCCTCGACGCCGGCGTGCCCAACATCTGGGGCAAGGCCGTCAGCCGCCAGCACGGCCAGATCCTGGAACGCCTCGGCGTCCCCCATGTGGTGCTGCCCGAGCACGACATGGGCGAGCGGGTGGCCCACCTGGTCACGGGCCGGATGCTCGACTTCATCCAGTTCGACGACGACTACGCGCTCGTCAAGACCGTAGCTCCGGGCGTCGCCACCGGGATGCCGCTCGGCCGGTCGCGGGTGCGCAGCCAGTACGGCGTCACGGTCGTCGGCATCAAACGTGCGGGGCAGGACTTCACGTACGCCACCGCGGAAACGGTCGTCGAGCCGGGCGACATCCTGATCGTCACCGGCAGGACCCATGCGGTGGAGGCCTTCACGGAACTCGCCTGACGCGCGGCGTCCCGTATACGAGGCCGAGGGATGCGGTCCCCGACGCCGTCCGCGGATCAGCCTCCGTCCTCCGGCCGACTGGCCGTCCGGCGTCACCGGTCGCCGCGCCGGCCCCCCGCGGGCGTTGGCGGACGCTCAGGTGGCCTGGGGCCGGCCGAAGAGCAGGTCGTAGCCCGGCGGGAGTTGGAGCAGCACCCGGCGCATGAGCTCGTCACCGGCGGCGTCGGCCACCACGCTGAGGACAGCGCTCGTGTCCCACGTGGCCGTCTCCTCGGTGGCGCCGTCGATCCACGCCGCCGTGGCCCGCACGAACCGGTCGGGGCCCAGCGGTTCGGCGGCACGCAGCGGATTGAGGAGGATCAGGGCGTACGTCTCCGGGAGGCGGGCGGCCAGTTCGTTCCTCTCCTCGCCCACCAGGTGCGCGCCCAGCAGCGCGAGGACCACACGGGCCGCCCGTTCCGCCTCGGACCTGGTGGGGTACTCACCGCGGTCCTGGACCGCTTCCAGGAACGCTTCCCATCGCATGTGCACCACCGCTGTCCCCTTTCCGGCACGGCACGGCGCGGCGCGGAGGCGGGGCCCGCGAGGGGGAGATCACACGCCCCGTCCTCCGCCGCTCTGCCGAGGAGGCGACTCACTCGGCGATCTGCTTGCGCGCGGTGTCCGCGCTGCCGATAGCGATCTTGCGGGGCTTGGCCCGCTCGGCGATCGGGATGCGCAGGGTCAGCACGCCGGCGTCGTAGTCGGCCTTGATGTTCTCGGTGTCCAGGGTGTCGGCGAGCATGACCTGCCGGGAGAAGACGCCCAGTGGGCGCTCCGACAGCTCCATCTGCACGTCGTCCGCCTTGTGGACCGGCCGCCGCTCCGCCTTGACCGTCAGCATGTGCCGCTCGACGTCGATGTCGATCGCCTCGGACGAGACACCGGGCAGGTCGAAGGCGATGACGTACTCGTCGCCCTCCCGGTAGGCGTCCATCGGCATGGCCGACGGCCTGGACCAGGTGCCGGACGTCCCCAGAAGCTGCTGGGTGAGCCGGTCCAGCTCACGGAAGGGGTCAGTGCGCATCAACATCGTGAAACACCTCCAGTCGAACCAGGCAATGTGCCAATGCGCTTCACCTGTCTCCCGTTGTAACATGTCATCCAAAGGATGACAAGTGAGAAGTCATCGAAACGGTGACACATCCGGAGGAGAGCACTGTGTCCGAAGCCGACCGGCCGAGCAGGCCCGCCCCCGCTTCCTTTCTCGCCGCGGCCTCCGCGCTCGGCGTCATCGACCAGGCCGTCCGCGCGGCACACGACTCATCGGACGGCGCCGGCGGCGGCGCCGACGCGACGAGCGCGGAGCAGGCCCTCGCCGCGCTCCTGCTCCTGCGCGAGGTGCGCAGCCGCCTCGCGGGCTGGGAGCCGTCGCTCATCGAGGCGGCCAGGGACGCGGGCGCCAGCTGGGCCGACCTCGCCCAGCCCCTGGGCGTCACGAGCCGCCAGGCGGCGGAGCGGCGCTATCTGCGTCTGCGGCCCGGCGCCGACGGCACCACCGGCGAGCAGCGCGTGAAGGCCACCCGCGACCGCCGCGCCGCGAACCGCTCGGTGACCGCCTGGGCCCGGGACAACGCGGCGGACCTGCGCCAGCTCGCGGGGCAGATCACCGCCCTCACCGACCTTCCCGGCAAGGCACGCACGCCGGTCGCCCTGCTCGCCCGCGCGCTCGCGGACAACGACGCCGCCAACCTGGTGGGCCCCCTGGCCGAGACCCGCCCCCATCTGGGCCAGGGCCACCGCGATCTGGCCGCCCGGATCGACGGCATCACGCGTCAGGCCGACCGGCTCCGCCGGGACAGCGACGAGCAGCGCCGCACCAGCTCCTGACGGACGAGCGGGCCCGCCCGAGACGCACCCCGCAGGGAAGCTCCTCGGACCACGGCCGCCCCATGGGCGCGCACCCTTGTCAGACCTGGCGACGCACGACGGACGTACGCGCGCGACGAGTCGCAGTGGATGGCCTGAGTCCCCCATCAGCACGGGCACCGGGCGTCGCCCCCGGTGTCACTGCCACGCGTCCTCCGATCCGTAGCCGCCCGGTCTGAGGAACCAGTCGCACGAGACCTCGGCGACCTCCTCCAGCGCGCCGGGCTCCTCGAAGAGGTGCGTGGCGCCCGCCACCACATGGAGCCGGTGCGGCGTGCGCAGTTGCCCGGCCGCGTCCCGGTTCATCCGCAGCACCTCCCTGTCGTCACCGCCGACGATCAACAGCACCGGCGCCTGCACCCGGCCCAGCGCGTCGTCCGCAAGGTCGGGGCGGCCGCCACGGGAGACCACCGACTGCACGCGGCCCGGCCGCTCCGCCGCCGCGACGAGGGCCGCCGCCGCACCCGTGCTCGCACCGAAAAGGCCCACGGGCAGGTCGGCGGCGTCGGGGTGCGTCGCCAGCCAGTCGACCGCGGCGACCAGACGGCGGGCCAGCAGGCCGATGTCGAAGCGGTGCTCGGCGGTCACCGCGTCCACCCGCTCCTCCTCCTCGGTGAGCAGGTCCATCAGCAGGGTCCCCAGCCCGGCGTTCCGCAGGGCCGCCGCCACCGCTCTGTTGCGCGGGCTGTGCCGGGAGCTCCCGCTGCCGTGGGCGAAGAGCACGATGCCCCGCGCCTGCGGAGGAATCACCAGGTCACCGGCGATCGCCGAACCGTCGGCAGGAACAGTAACCGCATTGGAGATCACCGTCACCGTCTCCCTCCAGCTGTCCTTTCGGTACGGGTAGCCCTCGGGCCGCACGCTATGCGGCCCGCTTGGACGGAGCGTGCCGGTCCAAACCGGACCCGCCGGTTCACGCGGTAAGGGCCCCATCACCGAGGTCGCCGTCCTGGACGCAGGCAGCAGCCAGCTCGTCCAAGGACACCTCCAGTGCCGCGGCCAGGGCCGCCACGGTGAAGAACGCCGGAGTCGGCGCCCGGCCGGTCTCGATCTTGCGCAGCGTCTCCGCCGACACCCCCGCCGCCGCGGCGACCTCCACCATGCTGCGGTCGCCTCGCGCCTGACGCAGCAGCGCGCCGAACCGCTCTCCGCGCAGCCGTTCCCACGGGGTCAAAGGAGTTCTCACCATGCCCGTGATACTAATACCGGTATAAGAATTGGATTGCGGCGCGTGAGACAGGGAGTGGCAGGACATGGTGGAGATCAAGACCGACGCGGCGCTGGACGCGATGCGGGAAGCCGGGCGCGTCGTCGCCCACGCCCTCGCCGCCGTCCAGGAAGCCGCGGACATCGGGGTGTCCCTGCGGGAACTGGACGAAGCGGCTCGCACCGTTCTGAGCGAGGCCGGGGCACGCTCGCCCTTCCTCGGCTACCAGCCCTCCTTCGCCCCGACCCCCTTCCCTGCGGTGATCTGCACATCGGTCAACGACGCCATCGTTCACGGCACCCCCACCGGCTACCGCCTGCGTGACGGCGAACTGGTCAGCATCGACTGCGGAGCGGAGCTCGACGGCTGGACCGGCGACGCCGCCATCACCTTCACCGTCGGGGCCCCACGGCCTGCCGACGTGGAGCTGATCAACGCCACCCGGCGCGCGCTCGACGCCGGCATCGCCGCAGCCAACCCGGGCAACCGGATCGGCGACATCTCGCATGCCATCGGCACCGTCGCCCGCTCTGCACGGTGCGGCATGCCCGCCGACTTCGGCGGCCACGGCATCGGCCGCCGCATGCACGAGGACCCTCACGTCCCCAACCGTGGACGTCCCCGCCGGGGCTTCCCCCTCCGCCACGGCCTGACCCTGGCCATCGAACCGATGCTCATGGCCGGCGGACGCGACGACTACCGCACCGGCACCGACGGCTGGACCCTGCACACCGTCGACGGCAGCCGGGCCGCTCACATCGAGCACACGGTCGCCATCACCGAAGAAGGCCCCCGCATCCTGACCCTGCCCTGATCCGGACAGCGAACCGTCGCAGCGCCGCCCTTCCCACCCCCACCCGCGTCTGCTAGGCGAATCCGGAGGTCCAGGCTCGGGGTACATCAGCCGATGAGTTCCCCCTCGACCACCCTCAGTTCTCGTGAAGTGGCACCACGGAAGGAAGACCATGACCGACCTCCGCATCGGCGTTCTCGGCTACGGCCTGCGCGGCAGTCTGGCCCGCACCGCCCACCGCCCGGGAGCCGGCTCCCGTGTCACCGTGATCGCGGACCCCGACGCGCGGGCCCGTGCGGAGGCGGCCACGGCCTTCCCCGATGCCGCCACCACCGAGGACCACCGCAAGGTGATCGCCGACCGCGACATCGACGCCGTCCTGGTCCTCACCCCCGACCACACGCACGCAGACGTCGCGTGCGAGGCCCTGCGCGCGGGCAAGCCCGTCTTCGTGGAGAAGCCGCTCGACATCACCGTGGAGCGCTGCGACGAGATCCTGCGCACGGCGTACGCGACCGGCACCCGCCTCCACGTCGGCCACAACATGCGTCACATGCCCGTGGTCCGGCTGATGCGCGACCTGATCGGCCGGGGCGCGATCGGTCGCGTGAAGACCGTCTGGATCCGCCACTTCGTGGGCTACGGCGGTGACTGGTACTTCAAGGACTGGCACGCCCAACGCCGGTTCACCACCGGCCTGTTGCTCCAGAAGGCGGCGCACGACATCGACGTCCTGCACTGGCTCGCCGGAGGCTGGGCGAGGGACGTCCAGGCCCTCGGCGACCTGATGGTCTACGGGAACAACCCCCACCGCCGCGCCCCGGGGGAACCCAAGGCCGACGACTGGTACACGAAGGACGGTCACTGGCCGCCGCACACCCAGCGCGCCCTCAATCCGGTCATCGACGTCGAGGACGTCTCACTGCTCAACATGCGCCTGGACAACGGTGTGCTCGCCGCGTACCAGCAGTGCCACTTCACTCCCGACTACTGGCGCAACTACACCGTCATCGGGGACGCCGGCCGGCTGGAGAACTTCGGTGACGGCCCCGGCGGCTGCGTCAAGGTGTGGAACACGCGCCGCTCCGGCCACCGTCCGGAGGCGGACGAGACCTACGACATCCCCGCCGCCGAGGACAACGCCGGGCACGGCGGCGCGGACCCGCTGCTCGTCGACGAGTTCGTCCGCTTCGTGCGCGAGGGCGGCCGGACCGACACCTCACCGGTCGCCGCCCGGATGGCCGTCGCCGCCGGTTTCCAGGCCACGGCATCGCTCCGGGACGGCGGCACACCGCGCCGGGTCGACCCCGTGGACCCGCAGCTGGCCGCCTACTTCGAGCGGGGCCAGACCCCGGGCTGAGCCACGGGGTCGTTCCGACCCGTCATCGCCTCCGGACACACTGCCGCGCGCGGACGACTCGCCTCCCGGTGCGGTCGCCCAGCGCGCGCCGCACGGCCGGGAGTTCACGTTCGCCAAGGCGCGAAGCCCGCGTACGGAACGGTGCCGAGGCACGTACCGCACACGCGCGCCGGGCCCGGCACAGGTCAACGGCGGGTAGGCACACACGCGTTCGTCGAACGGAAGTCTTCCCTCCACCACAAGAGTCTGAGATCTTGCGTCCACCCCACACAACACTCGGCCCGGGGCAGGCGCCACCAGCGCCTCCGGGCCTTCGGAGGACGCATTGTTTTCCCACATATCCACCCGGCTGAGACTCTCGGCCATGGCCGCCGCTGCCGCCGTCGGAACGGCCGTGGCGCTCGCGGGACCTCTCCAGCCGGCCCACGCCGCACCGGCGGCGCCCGAGGCGGCTCCGGCCCAGACGGCCGCCTGGGCCGCGGGCACCCGCGCCTACCTGGTGATCACCGCGCCCGGTGACACCACGGCCGCGCGCAGCGCGGTGACGGCCAACGGCGGCACGGTCTTCGCGTCCTACGACGCGATCGGCGTGATCGTGGCGCACTCGGCGTCTGCCTCCTTCGCCCCGGCGATGCGCGCCGTGAGCGGCGTCCAGCAGGTCGGCGCGACGCGCACGTCGGACGTGCCGGCCGACGCGTACAACCCCAGACTGCCCGCGAATCCGGCGCAGTCGCCGACGACGCTGACGGAGTCCAACCGCTGGGACATGACGCAGATCAAGGCCGACCAGGCGTGGGCGGTGACCACCGGCTCGGCCTCGGTCAAGGTCGGTGTCCTCGACACCGGCGTGGACGACCAGCACCAGGACATCGCGCCCAACTTCAACGCGGCAGACTCCGTCTCCTGCGCCTACGGCAAGGCGGACACCCGGGCGGGTGCGTGGCGGGACATCGACACCCACGGCACGCATGTCGCGGGAACGATCGCGGCCGCGAAGAACGGCAAGGGCGTCATCGGCGTCGCGCCCGGCGTGAAGATCTCGTCGGTCCGCATCGCGGAACAGCCGAGCGGCCTGTTCTTCGCCGAGAACACGATCTGCGGCTTCGTCTGGGCCGGTGACCACGGCTTCAAGGTCACCAACAACAGCTTCTACACCGACCCGTGGCAGTTCAACTGCCCGGACGACGCCGACCAGGCCGCCATCATCGAGGGTGTGCGGCGCGCACAGGCGTACGCCGAGAGCAAGGGCTCCCTCCAGGTCGCGGCCGCGGGCAACTCGAACTACGACCTGGCGAACAAGACGACCGACAGCGAGAGCCCCAACGACTCGACGCCGGTCACCCGCACGATCACGAACGACTGCATCGACATCCCGACCGAACTGCCGGGTGTCGTCACCGTCGCGGCCATGGGCAAGGGCAACGTCAAGGCGTCGTACTCCAACTTCGGCAACGGCGTCATCGATGTCGCCGCCCCCGGCGGCGACGGAGCCTCCGGGGTCTACTCGACGCTGCCGGGCGGCAAGTACGGCAACAAGAACGGCACGTCGATGGCCTCCCCGCACGTGGCGGGCGTCGCCGCGCTGCTCGCGAGCGTCAACCCCGCCTACACGCCCGCGGACATCCGGGCCCGGCTGGACTCGCAGGCCACCGACACCGCCTGCCCGTCCGACAGCCGGTGCACGGGCACGACGGCCGACAACGGGTTCTTCGGCGAGGGTCAGGTCGACGCGCTGAAGGCCGTCGGCGGCAGCACGCCGCCGACCGGGGCGTTCTTCGAGAACACGGCCGACTTCGCGATCGCCGACAACGCCACGGTCGAGAGTCCGATCACCGTCTCCGGTGTCACCGGCAACGCGCCCGCCACCCTCAAGGTGGGCGTGGACATCCAGCACACCTACCGCGGCGACCTCGTCGTCTCGCTCGTCGCCCCGGACGGCACGGTGTATCTGCTGGAGGACTTCGCGAACAACGACGGCACGGACGACGTGGTCAAGACGTACAGCGTCAACGCCTCGAGCGAGGCCGCGAACGGTACGTGGAAGCTGCGGGTGCGTGACGCGGCCACGCAGGACACGGGCAGGATCAACGCCTGGAACCTGACCTTCTAGGCAGTCGCCGCGCACGGCGGCCGGACCGGGCCCGCAGCCCGGTCCGGCCGCCGGTCGTTCAGTAGACGCTCACCCCGTACTTGTCGAGCGCTTCGGGGACCGGCTGGTAGAAGGTGGTGCCGCCGGTGCGGCAGTTGCCGCTGCCGCCCGAGGTGATGCCGAGTGCCTTGGTGCCGTCGTAGAGCGGGCCGCCGGAGTCGCCCGGTTCGGCGCAGACGTTGGTCTGGATCATGCCCCTGACCGTGCCGCCACCGCTGTAGTGGACCGTGACGTTGAGCGCGGTGACGGTGCCGCTGTGCGTGCCGGTGGTGGATCCGGTGCGCTTGACGGGCTCGCCGACGTACGCGTTGGCCGCGGAGAAGCCGCCGGGGTGGCTGAGCGAGGCGTTGTCGTAGCGGACCAGGGCGTAGTCGTTGCCCGGGAAGCTGGACCCGACCGTCGGGCCGATGAGCGTGGTCTGCGCGGAGTTGGCGTACCAGTTCCTGGACACGTCCCCGCAGTGCCCCGCGGTCAGGAAGTAGTAGGTGTTGCCGCTGACGACGTTGAATCCGAGCGAGCAGCGGTAGCCGCTGCCGTAGATGGCGTCGCCGGCCGAGCCGAGCGGTGTGAAGACCCCGCTGTCGCGCTGGATGCTGAGGGCGCCCGCGTCGGCGCCCGCCGCCTTCTTCAACTTGGCGATCCCGGCTCGGGAAACCGTGCTGTCAGCGGTCACGACGACCCGGCCGGACGCCTCGTCGACATGCCACGCGGTGCCGCCGACGCCTGCCTTCAGCACGGCGTCGCTCACCCGGGACAGCTGGGTGGCGCTGTAGGTCTCCTGGGGCGCCGCGCCCGCGTTGGGCAGGCCGACCGAGGTGACGGCCACGATGCCGGCGGCGACGGCGAGCAGGCGGACGCGTCTCGAAGTACCGGGGTTGGTGCGCTTGTTCCTCACTCGATCTCCTCCTGTGGAGTTCAGGGGCCCGATGGGTGGCGGACCCGTGAGGTGCAGCCAGGAGGGACACCGGCGGGGGTTCAGACCCAGCCTGATGTGCCCCTGTCAATCACCGAGTGCGAGTATGGGCCAGCGCCGGAGGCGCGACAAGGGTGCTCACGCGGGTGAAGGCCGCGGGCCCGAACCCGGTCGAAGTGGAAGCCGGCGCAGCCAGACCCGGGAGAGCTCGTTCCGCGGGTGGACTGCGGTGCCGCCGCGTCCCGCCCGGAACGCGCGCCGGACCGCCACCGAGAAGGCGGCGGTCCGGCGCACGTGCCGTCGAGGCGGATCAGTTGCGGACGATGTTCTCCGCCTGCGGGCCCTTCTGTCCCTGCGTGACGTCGAAGGTCACGACTTCGCCCTCATGGAGTTCCCGGTAGCCGGTTCCCGAGATGTTCGAGTAGTGGGCGAAGACATCGGGGCCTCCGCCGTCCTGTGAGATGAAGCCGAAGCCCTTTTCCGCGTTGAACCACTTCACCGTACCGCTGGCCATACCCGTCCTTCTGTCCATCTGAGGAACAGCCCGCGTCACGAGCGGCTCCTGGCGCCGTGCCTCAGCGCCCGGCACCGTTCTACCCCGTCATCCCCGCGCGTATCCGCAGGCGCGCGTGTGGTGTCTCGCGGACGGGTGCCTGCGGGGGCCGCTTCAGAGGGACGGCGGGGGGCGGGAGCGCCTGCCGGCGCGGGCGCTGACACGGTTCACCGAGCGGCGGGCCCACAACGCGCACGACGGCAAGGTCATCGGCGCGTTCAGCGTGTCGGTCCGTCCTGCCGGCTTCCGTCCTGCGGGCTGAAGCAGGAGTGGCTGCCGGGGATCGCGGCGCGCACGGTCGGGGCGGCGAACGAGCCGCCCCGGCGCGCGGAGCACGGCTTCCGGCACCGGCCCACCATGCCACTGCCGGCGCGACGCGGGCCTGCGCCACCCGGCCCCACTTCGTCGTGTACCGGGCGCCTCAGCGACCCACCGGTTTTGCCAGTCGTTAACTCACGACCCTTGACGGCACCTTCCCCGCTCCCCACGATGTCCTCCATGCGCAACGCATCGTGTATTGCGCAACAACCGAGGAGTCTCGTCCGTGCCACATGAGGTCCGTGCCGGCGTAGCCGTCAAGACGACCCTCACCGGTGTCCGCAGCACCCGCCTGAGGAGCCCGTCGTGACGACTGCCCCCGTCTCCCCCGAGTCCTCCGTCTCCCCGAGCCTGATCGCCACCCTGCCCGGCCACTTCTACACCGACCCGGAGATCTTCCGGCGGGAGCAGGAGCGGCTGTTCGAATCGATGTGGTTCTGCGCCGTACGCAGCGCCGACCTCGACAGGCCCGGCGCCTTCCGCACCGTCCAGGTGGGCCGCGAGAACGTCGTCGTCAGCCGCAACCGCAAGGGCGAGCTGCGCGCCTTCCTCAACATCTGCCGTCACCGCGGCGCCCGCCTCTGCACGGAGGAGTCCGGCCAGGTCAAGCGCTCGCTCCAGTGCCCGTACCACGCCTGGACCTACGACCTCGACGGCAAGCTGATCGCCGCACCGAACCTGGCGAGGATGCCCGACGTCGACCGCGCCGAGTACGGCCTGGTGACCGTGGCGCTGCGGGAATGGCTGGGCTATGCCTGGGTGTGCCTGGCCGACGAGCCGCCGTCCTTCGAGGAGACCGTCATCGGCGCGGCCGTGGAGCGCCTCGGCGACGCCGCGTCCATCGAGCGCTACCGGACCGAGGACCTGGCACTGGGCCGGCGCATCACCTACGACGTGAAGGCCAACTGGAAACTGATCGTCGAGAACTTCATGGAGTGCTATCACTGCGCGACGATCCACCCCGAACTCACCGAGGTGCTCCCGGAGTTCGCCGACGGGTACGCGGCGCAGTACTACGTGGGCCACGGCGCCGAGTTCGGTGACGGGATCAAGGGCTTCACCGTCGACGGCAGCGAGGGCTTCGCCAGGCTGCCCGAGGTGGCGGACGACCAGGACCGCCGCTACTACGCGATCACCGTCAAGCCCACGGTGTTCATCAACCTCGTGCCCGACCACGTGATCCTTCACCGGATGTTCCCGCTCGCCGAGGACCGAACGGTCGTCGAGTGCGACTGGCTGTACGCGCCCGACGTCGTGGAGTCCCGGGCGGACGTGTCGAAGTCCGTGGAGCTGTTCCACCGGGTCAACGCCCAGGACTTCGAGGCGTGCGAGCGCACCCAGCCGGCGATGTCGTCCCGCGCCTACCGGGACGGCGGAGTCCTGGTGCCCACCGAGCACCACATCGGCGTCTTCCACTCCTGGCTGACCGAGCACCTGGGAGGTACCGGTGCCTGATCTCTTCATCGACGGCGTATGGACCGCCGCCCGCGACGGGCGCACCCGGGAGATCCGCTGTCCCGCCGACGGCTCCCTCGTCGGCGAGGTCGACGAGGCGGGCGGCAAGGACACGGTGGACGCGATCGCGGCGGCCCGCCGGGCGTTCGACGAGGGTCCGTGGCCGCACACGCCGGCGGCCGAGCGCGGTGACCTGCTGCTGCGGGTGGCCGATCTGCTGGCCCGCGACAAGGACGCGCTGGCCCGCGCCGAGTCACTCGACACCGGCAAGCGCCTGGTGGAGAGCGCGTACGACATCGACGACATCGTCGCGTGCTTCCGGTACTTCGGGCGGCTCGCCGCCACCGAGACCGGCCGGGTGATCGACACCGGCACGGCCGGGGCCGACAGCCGGATCGTGTACGAACCGGTCGGTGTGTGCGGGCTGATCACACCGTGGAACTACCCGCTGCTCCAGACGGCGTGGAAGGTCGCCCCCGCACTCGCCGCCGGCAACACCTTCGTCCTCAAGCCGAGCGAGCTCACACCGCACACCGCGATCCGTCTGGTGCGGCTCCTCGCGGAGGCGGGGCTGCCGGACGGCGTGGCCAACCTGGTGCCGGGCGCCGGTCCGGAGGCGGGCGCGCCGCTCGCCGACCACCCCGACGTGGACCTGCTGTCCTTCACCGGTGGCGTGCAGACGGGCCGCCGGCTGATGGCGGCCGCGGCCGGCACGGTGAAGAAGGTCGCGCTCGAACTGGGCGGCAAGAACCCCAACATCGTGTTCGCGGACGCCGACTTCGACACGGCCGTGGACATGGCCCTGACCGCGGTGTTCCTGCACTCCGGACAGGTGTGTTCGGCCGGGGCGCGGCTGCTGGTGGAGGACTCGCTGCACGACCGGTTCGTCGACGAGGTGGTGCGCAGGGCGCGGCTGATCCGCCTCGGCGGGCCCTTCGACGAGCAGGCGCAGACCGGTCCGCTGATCTCGGCCGCCCATCGCGACAAGGTCGAGGCGTATGTCGCGGCCGGTCTCGCGGAGGGCGCGGTGCTGCGCTGCGGAGGCGCCCGGCCGGAGGGCCCCGCCTACGACGGCGGTTTCTACTATCTGCCGACCGTTCTCGACGCGTGCCACGCCGGCATGTCGGTCGTGCGGGAGGAGTCCTTCGGACCGGTCCTGACGGTGGAGCGGTTCCCCGACGGGGACGAGGACGAGGCCGTGCGGCTCGCCAACGACACGATCTACGGCCTCGCGGGCGCCGTGTGGACCGGTGACGAGGGCAGGGCACAGCGGATCGCGTCCCGGCTGCGGCTCGGCACCGTATGGATCAACGACTACCACCCCTATCTGCCGCAGGCCGAGTGGGGCGGGTTCAAGCAGTCCGGCACCGGGCGTGAGCTCGGTCCGGCCGGCTTCGCCGAGTACCGCGAGGCGAAGCACATCTGGCGCAACACAGCACCCGAGCCGCAGGGCTGGTTCGCCTGACGCTCCCCTCCACTCGCCCAGGAGTTGCTCATGACCTCTGCCCCACCCGGCCCTGTCCCGGCCGGTGACGACGCGGAACTGGCCGAATTCGGCTACCGCCCCGAACTCAAGCGCACCCTCGGCAACTTCCACACCTTCGCCGCCGGCATCTCGTACATCTCCATCCTCACCGGTACCTTCCAGCTGTTCTACTTCGGCTACGCCAGCGGCGGCGCCGCCTACTGGTGGTCGTGGCCGATGGTCTTCGCCGGCCAGTTCATGGTGGCGCTGTGCTTCGCCGAGCTGGCCGCCCGCTACCCGGTCGCCGGGTGCATCTACAACTGGTCGAAGAAGGTGGGCAATCCGCACATCGGCTGGCTCGCCGGCTGGATGATGCTCCTCGCCTCCGTCGTCTCCATCGCGGCCGTCGCCCTCGCCTACCAGCTGACGCTGCCGCAGATCTCGTCGTTCTTCCAGTTCGTCGGGGACGGCACCGGAACGTACGACGTGGCCACGAACGCGGTCCTGCTGGCCGCCGGGCTGATCCTGTTCACCACGGTCGTCAACGCCTTCGGTGTGAAGCTGATGGCGAGGATCAACACCGCCGGTGTCTTCATCGAACTGATCGCCACCGTCGTGCTGATCGTGCTGCTCGCCGTGAACGTCGTGCGCGGTCCGCAGGTGGTCACGGACACGGCGGGCACCGGCTCCGGCCAGTCCTTCGGCTACCTCGGCGCGTTCCTGATCGCCTCGCTCGCCTCCGCCTACGTCATGTACGGCTTCGACACGGCCGCCTCTCTCGGCGAGGAGTCGCTGGACCCGTCGCGCAACGCGCCGCGTGCCATCATCCGGGCCATCGTCGCCTCGTTCGTGCTCGGTGGACTCATCCTGCTGCTGGCGCTGATGAGCGTGTCGAGTCTGCGCGGTGAGAAGCTGTCGACGGACGGGCTGCAGTACGTCGTGCTGGACGTGCTCGGGCCGACGGCCGGCAAGGCGATGCTGTGGTGCGTGCTGATCGCGGTGACGGTGTGCGCGCTCGCGGTGCACACGGCGGCGGTCCGGCTCGCGTTCGCCATGGCCCGCGACAACAACCTGCCGGCTTCCTCCCGGCTGGCGAAGGTCAGCCCGCGGTTCAGCACCCCGGTCCTGCCGACCGTGATCATCGGGGTGCTGGCGCTGGCGATCCTCGTGGTCAACATCCGCCAGCCGCAGATCTTCACCGTGGTCACCAGCATCGGCATCATCATGATCTACGTGGCGTACCTGCTGGTCACCGGACCGATGCTGGTGGCGCGGCTGCGCGGCAAGTGGCAGCCGGCCGAGGGCAGGTTCTCGCTGGGCCGGTGGGGCCTGCCCGTCAACATCCTCGCCGTCCTGTGGGGCGGGGCGATGACCGTCAACCTCATCTGGCCGCGGTCCGCCGTCTACAACGCCACCGCCCCCTACCACTGGTACCTGCGCTGGGGCGCGGTCCTGTTCGTCGGCGCCATCGCGGCGGGCGGCTTCGCCTACTACTGGTTCGTCCAGCGGCACCGTACGGGCGTGCTCGCCGAACACGCGGCCGTCGCAACGCCGGAGCCCGCCCCACTGAAGGAGGTCACCACCTCATGACCGAAGTGTTCGACTACGTCGTCGTCGGCGGCGGAACCGCGGGGAACGTCGTCGCCGCGCGGCTCAGCGAGGACCCGTCCGTCACGGTGTGCGTCCTCGAGGCGGGACCGAGCGACGTCGGGGACGACAACGTCCTGAGACTGGAACGCTGGATGGGCCTGCTGGAGTCCGGCTACGACTGGGACTACCCGGTCGAGCCGCAGGCGAGCGGCAACAGCTTCATGCGGCACGCCCGCGCCAAGGTGCTCGGCGGCTGCTCGTCGCACAACTCGTGCATCGCGTTCTGGGCGCCGGCGGAGGACCTGGACGACTGGGCCGCGGCCGGGTGCACGGGCTGGAGCGCGGCGGACCTCTTCCCGCTGTACCGCCGGCTGGAGAGCAACGACGCGCCGGGCGACCACCACGGCCGCACCGGCCCGGTGAAGCTGCGCACGCTCAAGGGCGGCGACCCTTGCGGGGCGGCGGTGCTGGAGGCGTGCGCGCAGGAGGGCATACCGACGACGGCGTTCAACACCGGGACGACGGTGGTGCGGGGCGCCAACTGGTTCCAGATCAACTCCGACGAGAACAACATCCGCCAGTCGTCCTCGGTCGCCTATCTCCACCCGGTGATGGGCAAGCGGCCGAACCTGGAGGTACGCACCGGAGTCCGCGCCAAGAAGCTGGTGTTCGACGGCCGCCGCTGTACCGGCGCCGAGTACCTTGACCCCGACCTGGTCCACACCCGCACGGTCCGCGCCCGGCGTGAGGTGGTCGTCTCCTGCGGCTCGATCGACACCCCGAAGCTGCTGATGCTCTCCGGGATCGGCCCGGCGGCGCATCTGCGGGACGTGGGCGTGGACGTGCTCGTCGACTCGGCGGGGGTCGGCGAGAACCTCCAGGACCACCCCGAGGGCGTGATCATGTGGGAGGCCAAGCAGCCGATGACCACGACCTCCAGCCAGTGGTGGGAGGCGGGTATCTTCTACGACACCGAGCCGGGCCTGGACCGGCCGGACCTGATGTTCCACTACGGCTCGGTTCCCTTCGACATGAACACCGCCCGCCACGGCTATCCGACGTCCGAGAACGCCTTCTGCCTCACGCCCAACGTGACGCGCGCGAAGTCGCGCGGCACGGTGCGGCTGCGGACGCGGGACTACCGCGACAAGCCGATGGTCGACCCGCGGTACTTCACCCACAAACACGACGTGCGGGTGATGACCCACGGCCTGAGGCTCGCACGCCGCATCGCCGCGCAGCCCGCTCTCGCCGGCTGGGCCGGGGCGGAACTCGCGCCGGGGCCCGATGTCCGCACGGACGACGAACTGCTCGACTACATCCACAAGACGCACAACACCGTGTACCACCCGGCCTGCACGGTGAAGATGGGCGCGGACGACGACCCGGCGGCGCCCCTGGACGCCCGGCTGCGCGTGAAGGGCGTGGAGGGGCTGCGGGTGGCGGACGGGTCGGTCATGCCCGACCTCGTCACGGTCAATCCCTGCATCACCACGATGATGATCGGCGAGAAGTGCGCCGATCTGCTGCGCGAGGACCGCTGAGCCGTACGCGACGCGCGGGCGGGGCCGTGCCGGGGCGTCCCGGCGCCGCCCCGCCCGCGCGGCGGTGTCCGGTCAGGGCAGCGGCTCGCCGCGCGCGGTGAGCCAGAGCTCGTACCACTCCTCGTGGCTCAGCTCCGGGTCCTGCCGCACCGCGTCGCGGCAGGCGCGGATCCGCTCGGGGCGCGCGCTTCCGACGACCGGGGCGATCCGAGCGGGGTGACGCCGCAGCCACCACAGCAGGATGGTCTCCGGTGTCGTGCCCTTCGCCTTCGCCATGGCGGCGACCAGCTGCGCGGTCGCCGCCTCGTCGGCCGTCTCCTGCAGGCCCGTGTAGCGCCCCTGCGCGAGGGCGCCCCACGCCTGGAGCCGCAGCCCGTTGTCACGGCAGAACTCGACGGTCCCGAGCGGGAAACCGTTGGCCGCGGCTGCCGGGGTGTTCACCAGGACGCCGGCTTCGAGCCAGTCGCGGCGGTGCAGACTCATCTCCAACTGATTGGCGACCAGCGGGACATCGAGCCTCGCCTGCAGCTGCGCGATCTGGGCCGCCCCCATGTTCGACACACCGAAACGGCGCACCAGACCCTCCCGGTGCAGTGCGGTCAGCGCCTCGGCGAGGTCGTCCGGGTCCGCCAGCGGGTCGGGGCGGTGCAGCAGCAGGACGTCGACGACGTCGGTCCGCAGCCGCGTCAGGCTCTCCTCGACCCGGCGCCGGACGGTCCGGCCCCGCAGGTCGTAGACGCCGGGCCGGTCGCCGTCCGCGAGCCGGATGCCGCACTTGGTCTGCACGACGATGCGCTCGCGCAGCCCGGGTGTCCTCGCGAGCACCTCGCCGAAGACCGCCTCGGCCTTGCCGTGCCGGTAGATGTCGGCGTGGTCGAAGGTGGTGATGCCGCACTCCAGCGCCGCCTCGACCACCGCCTCGGCCTGGGCGATCTCCTGCGCGCCGTAGGGCTCGGTGTCCCAGCTCCCGCCGAGCCCCATGCACCCGTAGAGCACCGTTTCCCGGTGCGTGTCGTCCTGTGTCGTCACGCCCGTCACCCTACGACGGCCCGCCCCGGGTCAGCCTCCGTATTCGAGCCGGGCAGGCCCTACCGCAGGGCCTCGACGACCTCCAGCGCGGCGCGCTCGCCCTCCGTCGCGCCGCCTTCCATGAAGCCCTGGAAGTCGTAACTGCAGTGCTCGCCGCCGATGTGGACGTTGCCCTGCGCCGTCCCCTCGTAGCCCGCGTACCGGTGCAGGTAGCCCACCGGCCAGCAGGAGTAGGCGCCGAGGGAGTACGGGTTGCGGTGCCAGGCGGAGAGCTGGGCGCGCCCCGTGTAGGCCCTGGAGGTGCCGGGGAAGAAGGCGTCGACGCCCTTGAGGTACCGGGTGACGAGGTCCCGTACGTAGGGGTCGGACTCGGTGGAGAACGGACCGGCCGGCGTGAGCGCCTTGGCGAGGCTGCCACCGCCGTACTGGATGAGGATGCCGCCGGTGCCGCCCTGGATCTTCGTGGTGTCCCACGTCTGCTGGACCTCGGTGTCGGTGAAGCAGTCTCCGGCAGAGACGCCCGGCCAGGGCCCGGTGCCGCGCCAGGGGCGGGTGGCGAACTGCATGTTCAGCTTGGTGCAGTAGCCCATCCTCGCGTCCCGCAGCAGGTTCGTCATCAGCGGGTCGAAGCCCGCCCGGCTGAGGTCGAGCTGCTTCAGGACCGGCAGTGGCACACACAGGATCGTGTGGTCGGCGGTGACGGTGCGCGTGGCGCCCGCCTCGGTGAAGGTGAGCGTCTGGGTGCCGTCGGCGTTGGCGCGTACCGCGGTCAGGGACCAGCCCATGCGCAGGGTGCCCGGGGCGAGCGTCCCGGCGATGGCGTGCGGCAGTCGGTCGTTGCCGCCGGTGATGTGGTAGCGCTCGTTGGACAGGCCCCAGATGTTGAACTCGCCGGGATTGGTCTGGTAGCCCATCAGCAGGACGAGGGCGAGCGAGGACTGCTGGGTGGTGTCGGCGCCGTACTCGACGTTGTAGGCGACGTCGATGAACCGGCCCAGCGGCGAGGTGTGCCCGCCGGGCACCCTGGTCTCGATCCACTCGTATATCGACATGTTGTCGAGGGCGGTGCCGGTGGGCGTGGTCCGGTTCCACATGACCTCGCCCGCCTCGGACAGGTCCCGGTGCAGCGACTGGTAGACGGCCTTGAAGTCCTCGTCGGCCTGCCGGCGCGGGTAGTAGGCGCCGTCGAACCAGAGCACTTCCTCCGCGCCGGTGGGCCCGCCGCCGAGGAAGTCCTCCACGGGGAGGTCGAAGCGGCGGCAGAGTTCCAGCATCTTCTTGTGGCCGGTGTCGATCAGCTCTCCGCCGATCTCGGAGGTCTGCCCGTACGCCCAGTGGTCGCGCTGGGTCCACATCCGGCCGCCGACGCGGGCAGGGTTCGCCTCGTACAGCGTCGGGGACAGACCGGCGTCCTGGAGGGTGAGGGAGGCGGTCAGGCCCGAGATCCCGGCGCCGACGACCGCGATCCGGGCCGTGCCCTTCGCCTTGAGGCCGGGCGTGACCGCGCGGGCGGGGGTGGTGACCGCCGTGCCGGCGCCGACGGCGAGGCCGGCCGCGGCGGCGTACTTGAGCAGGCTCCGGCGGCCGAGCGCGTCGCCGCGCATGCCGCGCAGCTCGGCGACGGGAAGGTTCAGCCGTCGGGCGTCGGCGTGCTCGGCGGCCAGCTGCTTCAGGAGGTGCATCGGGGTGGTGCGTGCCATGGGGCGCTCCTGGGAGGAAGAGGGGGTCAGCTCTGGGTGACGGCGGTGGGGTCGGGCATGGGCCGCTCGTCGTCCTCGGTGCGTTCGGTCGCGTCCTCCAGGACGATCCGGCCGATGATCTCGTACCGGTCGGGCCGCCTGGCCTTCAGGTAGAGGCCGAGTCCGAGCCCGCCGAAGAAGACGGCGCCGACGATCCAGGGGATCGCCGCGAAGAAGACCGAGTCGGCGGCGAGCCCCGCCGCGGTCTCCATGTTCAGCACCAGCAGCACGACGACGGCGATCATGCCCACACCGCCGAGCAGCGGTGCGGTGAGGGTCCTGAACCAGTGCCGGTCCTCGCGGTGGTTGCGGCGGAAGTAGCCGACGACGGCGAAGGAGCACAGCGTCTGGACGATCAGGATCGCCATCGTGCCGAGGATGGCGAGCAGCGTGTAGAGGTGGATGTACGGGTCCTGGCCGGTGAGCCAGAAGGCGCCGACGAGCACGACGGCGATGGTGCTCTGGACGTAGGAGGCGATGTACGGGGAGCCGTGCGAGCGGTGCGTACGGCCGAGGGCCGGATGCAGGAAGCCCTCGCGGCCGATCGCGTACAGGTAGCGCGAGGCGCACTGGTGGAAGGCCATGCCGCAGGCGAACGAGCCGGTGAGCAGCAGCCATTGGAAGGCGTCGACGGCCCAGGCGCCGATGAAGGCGGTGGTGGGGTCGAAGAAGAGGTCGAGCGGGCTGGTGGATGAGGAGACCTTGACGGCGCCGCTCAGGCCGTTCCCGGCGATCGTCATCCACGAGACGTAGATGTAGAAGAGCCCGACGCCGATGACGGACACGAGGGTGGCGCGGGGAATGACGCGCTTGGGGTCGCGGGACTCCTCGCCGTACATGGCGGTGGACTCGAAGCCGACCCACGACCAGAAGGCGAAGAAGAGGCCGAGACCGGCCGAGGCGCCGGTGAAGGCGTTCTTCGGGTTGACGGGTTCGAGCGGGATGCCGTCCGGGCCGCCGCCTGCGAGGAGCACCGCGGTGGCGACGGCGAAGAGGACCGCGATCTCGGCGACGAGCATCACGCCGAGCGCCTTCGCGGTGAGGTTGATGTCGAAGTACGCGAGGACGGCGGTCACCGCGAGCATCGCCGCCGCGTAGACGATCCACGGGAGGTCCACGCCGAGTTGGTCGGCGACGGTCGTCCGCGCGAAGTAGGCGAAGACGCCGACGATCGAGGCCTCGAAGACGATGTACGCGAGGACGGCGAGCATGCCCGACGCCATGCCCGCGATCCGGCCCAGGCCGTGGGAGATGTAGCCGTAGAAGGCGCCGGCCGCGGTGATCCGCTTCGCCATGGCGACATAGCCCACGGAGAAGACGGTCAGGACGAGTGTCGCGAAGAGATAACCGGCGGGCGCGCCGGTGCCGTTGCCGAATCCGACGGCGATGGGGAGGTTGCCGGTCATCGCCGTGATGGGTGCGGCCGTGGCGACCGCCATGAAGACGACGCCGACGAGACCGACCGAGTTCGCCTTGAGCCGTTGCACCTCAGGGGTGCGGTTGTCTGCCATGGCGTGAGAGCTTCCTCCCGAGTGACCCACGCCACAATCGACAGGTGGTCGAACAATTGCCCGGCGCGGCAGACGAGTTGTCGGCCCCGTCGTCTGGCCGGAGGCCTTTGCGTCGTGGGCGCGCACGGTACGCCTGCGACGGCGCCGATCCGCCGATCACCCGTGCCCGAGGAGCGGGACGCCGTTCGGGATCTGCTGGAGGTGCAGGACCTGCCGGTGGACGCTCCCGCAGGCGGTGACGCGCCGCGGCACCGGGGCCGGCGGCGGATGCGTCCGCCGCCGGCCCGGGGCGGTTCACCGCAGGGTGGGGTCCGATGCCGTCATGCGGAACCGGGCCGTGTCCGCGTCGCTGCTCCAGCGCCGCAGCCCGGCCTTCTCCAGCACACGGACCGAGGCCGGGTTCGAGAGCTCCACCCGGGCGTGCACGGTGTGGACGCCCGGTGCCGTCAGGGCGAACTCCGCGAGGGCGCGGGTCGCTTCGGAGGCGTAACCCCGGCCCCGCCGGGACGGCACGATGCCGTACCCGATCTCGACGGCCCCGTCCGTGGGCGGCCAGAACAGGCCGATGGAGCCGACCACCAGCCCGGTGTTCCGCTCGACGACCAACCGGTGCCCGTACGCGCGCAGGGCGTCGGGGTCGCCGGTGATGACACCCGCGATCACGCGGTCGCCGTCGGCGGGGAAGTCCTCCGCCCAGTGGGCGAGGCGACTGTCACCGAGGACGGCGGTGAGTTCACCCGCGGACCAGGTCCGCAGGACGAGGCGGTCGGTGGTCAGATCCGTACCGGCCGATGAGGAAGAAGACACGCGACTCTCCTGGTCGTGTTGACGACCGGGCCGCTCACACTGCGCGGGCGGCCCGGACAAGGGCATGCCGATGACGGGCCTCGCAGGCCATATTCATCAACCTCCCTCGCCACAGCGGCAGTCGTGGCTCTCGCACGCCCGGGGATCGTATCAGCGGAGTGGGCGGCGGACCGTTCCACGGCGATCGTGTCACCCTAAGTCCCCCCGCCGGGCGGCGAGTTGTGCGTCGAGTCCCGGTACCTGCCCAAGGTGCTCCCGGACTTCACATGGGCCGGCGAGATCGGCACCTGAGGGCCGTGCGGGCCCGGCGTGTTCGCCGGGCCCCGTCGCGCTGTTGCGCCCGGTGGGTGATGCGGCCCCCCGACATCGTCAGCAGGACCGGCGCCTCGGCGACCTCGTCCGCGGGTGCGTCCGCGGGATCGAGGCCGAAGGCGGTGAGATCCGCCCGGCGGCCCGGGGTGATCCGGCCGGACACGTCCTGTTCACCGCCGGCCACTGCCGCGTGAGTGGTGCAGCCCTCCAGGGCCATCAGACCGGTGAGTCCGGCGCGGGAGGACGCCGCGCCCTTCGGGGCGCGGGAGGACGCCAGCACCTCGCGGGCGTCGTAGTGGGCGATGGGCCAGTCCGAGCCGAGCGCGAGCCAGGCACCGGCGTCCCGCAGGTCCCGGCAGCGCCAGGCCCGGCCGGACCGTTCGTCGCCGAGTCGCCGGGACCACTCGTCGGTGCGGTCGGCACGGGTGTACGCGGTGTGCGGGGGCTGCATGGAGGCGATGACGCCCATCTGTGCGAAACGGGGGATCTGCTCCTCGGGAACGGTCTCGATGTGCTCGATGCGAAGCCTGAGGCGTGCGTCGGCGCCGAGCGCTTCCACGGTGTCCAGCACGTGCCGCACGGCGGCGTCGCCGATGGCGTGGGTGGCGGTGCGCACACCGGCGGCGTGCAGTCAGTGGACGGCCGCTGTGTACGCCTGCGGATCGGGCCAGAAGGCGTCCGTTCCCTGGCCGTGGCAGTCGGCGTGCTCCAGCCCCGCGGTGCCGCCCTCGACCGTGCCGTCCATGAAGAACTTGACCCCGTCGACGCGCCAGTGGCGTCCCGCGCGGGACTGCAGGGCGATCAGCTCGTCCAGGTCCGCGGCGCTCGCCCCGGGCATGCACCAGGGGGCGAGGCGCAGGCGCAGCGGCAGGTCGCCCTCCTCCTCGACGGCGGTGAGAAGTGGGGGGACGTCGCCGTCGCCGAGGTCCATGACATGCCCGCCGGTCAGCCCGGTCGCCGCCATCGCGGAGAGCAGTTCGACGAGCCGGGACCGTCGCTCGGCGACCGACGGCTTGGGCGCCAGTACGCGCACCAGGTCCATGGCGGCGTGCTCGATCAGGTGTCCGGTGGGACGGCCCGTGCTGTCGCACACCACGGTGGCCCGCTGCTCGAAGGACCGGGGGCCCTCGATACCGGCGGCGCGCAGTGCGGCGCCGCTGACGAGGGCGGAGTGGCCGTCGTAGAGACGGATGAAGGCCGGTGCGCCGCCGATGGCGTCCTCGATCAGGTCGCGGTCGACGGGCTTGCCGCCGAAGACATTGTGGTCGAGACCGTACGCGGTGATCCATCCGTCGGTGGGAACCGCCGTGCGCAGGGCGGTGCGCAGCTGGTCGAGGCCGCGTACGGCGGACAGGCCGGTGCCGGTGGCCATCTCCAGTCCCCACACAGGGTGGCTGTGGCTGTCGGTGAGGCCGGGGACGACGGTGGCACCGGGCAGGTCGATGCTCACCGTGCCCGGTCCGCGCCACGGGCGCATGTCGTGCTCGTCCCCGACGGCGGAGATCGCGCCGTCCTTGACGGCCACGGCGGTGGCGTGCGGACGGCCGGGGTCGAGGGTGCGGACGCCTGCTGCGGTGAGAACGATGTCTGCGGTGGGCACGGGCTGTAGTTCCTTACTCGTTCGGTTCGGTGGCGAATCCGGCGTACACCTCGGGCCGGCTGCGACGCAGCCACAGGGCGAGCCCGACACCGAGGAGGAAGACTGCGGGGACGAGCGGGATCGTCGAGCTGATGCGGGAGCGGGTGTGCGCGGCGATCGACTCCGAGACGCTCGATCTGCGCCCCTGGGACACCGCCATGGCGATGTGGGCCCGCTCCTACCGCGCGGCCTTCGCCGCCCATCCCCGGGTGATCCCGCTGCTGATGACCTCGCCCGTCCGCGCCCCGAAGGTCCTCGAGCAGTACGAGCGGGCCGTCGGCCTGCTGCTGGGCGCGGGGTTCCCGCTCGACGAGGTGATGAACGTGATCATCGCCCTGGAGAACCTCGTCCTGGGCTCGGCCCTCGACACGGCGGCGCCCCAGGCGATGTGGGAGCTCGCCGACGAGGCGGCCACACCCCGGCTCGCGACCGCGCTGTCGCCCCGGCGCGCGGACGCCGCGTTCGAACTCGCCCTCCAGGCATGCGTCGCCCACTTCCGCACCCTCCTGCCGGCCCCGGATTCCGGCCCCGCGTCGCAGTCCTGAGGAGCGACTCACAGAGTCGCCCGTTTGCGCCTGCGGAGAGTGGAAAGCCGTACGGCATAGGGCCGCTCCGACAACGGAGGGAAAGAAATGATCATCCTCGGGCTGATACTTCTGATCGTCGGCGCTGTGGCAAATCTGGGCATTCTGTGGACGATCGGCATCATTCTGATCGCGGTCGGAGCGATCCTCTGGCTGCTCGGCGCGGTCGGTCACGCAGTCGGCGGCCGTCGCCACTATTGGTGACCCGTCCCGGCCGCAACGCCGTAGGCAGCACCACCTGGTACGCAGCACCGACCCGAACACCCACCGCCTCGTCGGCCACAGGCCGGCGGGGCGGTGGCGCGTGGGGGGAGGGTCCGTCACGGGGACGGCCGCACACCGGTCCCGGCGAGGACGCGCTCCCACCGGGCGTCGTCGTCGACCGCCGCCCCGACCAGCGCGTAGAAGCTGCGCTCACACAGTCCGATGAGGGCCGTCCGGTCCGTCGACGGCTCCTCCAGCCACGCCAGGACGACCTCCTCCATGTACGCGAGCCACCCCGCCACGGCCAGCGCGACGGCGGGGGTGTCCGGCACGCCCGCCGCCCGCAGGGCCTGCGAGATCCATCCCGCGAGCGTGGACCGGGCCGAGCGATGGAGGGCACGCGTCCCGCTGCCCGCGTTCAGCCGGGTGACGGCCTGGTAGACGGTCGGGTGCCGGGCCACGTAGTCGACGAAGGTCTCCATGCCGGAGCGCAGTTGCTCGACGGGACTCAGGGCCGGATCGGGCCGGACGTGTGTCAGCAGCTCGTCGGCGGCGGCCTGCAGGATCGCCTGCCGGAAGGTGCGCTGCGATCCGAAGTAGTGGAACAGCAGCCCCGGCGAGACGCCGGCCTCGGCGGCGACGGCCTCGACGGAGATGTCGTCGATGGTGCGGGCCTCGAGGACGCGGCGGGCCGCGGCCAGGATCTGGGTCCGCCGGTCGGTCGGAGGCATCCGGGACGCGCGCGCGGAAGAGCGGTGCCGAGTCATGCCCCCATCCTATTGACAAGAAGTCAATAACTCCTACTGTTGAGTAACCCTCAATAAGGGGGGCGGCCGGGACGCCGCCCCTTTCCCGGGTCCTGCCCATAACCTCTCCACACGTCGGAGGAGTGTGCCCGCATGAGCACCACGGAAGAGCACGACGATCTGGTCCTTCAGCCACGCGACGTCAGCTTCGACTGGGCGAGCCTGCCCCTGCACTGGATCCCCGGCCGGCCGACGGCCACCCACGTGATCAACGTCCTCCACCTGCTCCTGCCGGAGGGGGAGCGCTGGTTCGTGCGCACCTTCCAGGAGGCGCTGCCCCTGATCACCGACGAGAAGCTGCGCGAGGAGGTCCTCGGCTTCGTCGGACAGGAGGCCGTTCACGCCGAGGCTCATCAGGGCGTCCTCGACCACTTCCTGGCCCGGGGCCTCGACCCCCGGCCCTACGTCGAGCAGGTGGCGTTCGTCTTCGGACGGGTCCTCGGCGCACGTCCGGGCCTATCCGAGGTGCGACGGCGGGAGCAGGTGATCGAGCGTGTCGCGATCATCGCGGCTGTCGAGCACTTCACCGCCTTCCTCGGCGACTGGGTGCTCAACGCGGAGGGGCTGGACCGGGCCGGCGCCGATCCGACGATGCTCGATCTGCTCCGCTGGCACGGGGCCGAGGAGGTCGAGCACCGCAGCGTGGCCTACGACCTGCTGCGCCATCTGGACCCCGGATACCTGCGGCGCATCCGCACCATGGCCGTCGGCGGTCCGGTACTCCTCCACCTGTGGATCCGCGGGGCTCGGTTCCTGATCGCCGCCGATCCGACTCTCCCGCCGGGCGCCCGGCCCACCTGGCGCGCCTACCGGGAGGCAGCCCGGCACGGACTGCTGCCGCGGCTCGGCAGGCTGACCCGCTCCGCCTCCCGCTACCTCAGTCCCCGCTACCACCCCTCGCAGGAGGGTTCGACCCGGCAGGCGGTCGCCTACCTCGGCTCCTCTCCGGCTGCCCGCGCCGCCGCGCACTGAGCGGGCCCGGGCCCGGACCGCCGGCGTCGCACGCCGCGGGCACCCGCTCCCCCGCGCGCCGTACGCACCCGCCCCAGGCCCCCACGCCCTGCGCACCGCCCAGCCCGCCACCGTACCCACGCCCCAGTCCCACGCCGTACGCACCTGACCCGCCGTGCGCCAGACAAGGACCCTCCGATGAGCCGCCACCGCGCCCCCGCGCCACCCGACCTGTACGGAAGAGGCCGCAGCGACCGCTTCCTGCGTTTCCTCGCCGCGTTCTCCGACGTCTACCTCCCCGCTGTCACCACCGCCGACCGCTACGGACGGCGTCCGCCCCGCCCCACCGCCGCCTCCCGCGAACTCGTCGTCGTCGCCCGCGAGACGGAGGCAGAGGACGTGGTCTCGCTGCGACTGACCGCACCCGACCGCTCCCCGCTGCCCCGCTGGCAGGCCGGTGCCCATCTCGACCTGTGCCTGCCGTCCGGCCGCGTACGGCAGTACTCCCTGTGCGGCACGGCGGACGACCGGTACGGGTACCGGATCGCGGTCCGCCGCATCGCCGGCGGTGGCGGCGGATCCGCAGAGGTGCACGACGCCTTGCCGGTGGGCTCGCGCGTCACCGTCAAGGGGCCGCGCAACGCGTTCCCCTTCGCCGCGGAGCCGGCCGTGCTGTTCCTCGCGGGAGGCATCGGCATCACGCCGATCCTGCCGATGGCCCGCGAGGCCGCCCGGCTCGGGCTCGACTGGCGCCTGGTCCACACCGGCCGCTCGCGTGCCTCGCTGCCGTTCGCCGCGGAACTCGGCGAACTCGCGGCACTCGGCGGCGACCGGGTGGAGATCCTGACCGACGACGAGCACGGCGTACCCGACGGCGCGGACCTCCTCCGCCGCGCGCCCGCGGGAGCCGCCGTCTACTGCTGCGGCCCGGGCCCCCTGCTGGACTCCGTACGCGGCGCCCTCGACGGGAGCGGCGCGTCCGCCCTGCACTTCGAACGGTTCACGGCCGCTCCGGTCCTCGACGGCCGGCCGTTCGAGCTGAGGCTGCGGCGCAGCGGTGAGGTCCTGCCCGTGCCCGCCGACCGGTCCGTTCTCGACGTGCTGCTCGAGAGGGACCCGGCGACCCCGTACTCCTGCCGCCAGGGATTCTGCGGCGTGTGCACCCAGCGGGTCACCGCCGGCACGGCTGACCACCGGGACGGCAGACTCACCGAGCGGGAGCGGGCCGACGGGCGGATCCGCGTATGCGTCTCCCGGGCGCCCGAGGGCTCCCGCCTCGAACTGGACCTGTAGCCCTGCCCTCCCGGGACGCACAGGCCCCTCTCCCCCGACACCACGAAGGCGAGACCATGAGCACCGACGCGACACACCGCACGACACGCTCCTCCCGCATGCCCTCGTTCCCGTTCGACGACCACGACCTCGACCGTTTCCGCGAACTCCAGCAGCTCGCCTACGGCTGTGCGCAGCGGGTCGGCGACTGGCTGGAACCCGGCGTCACCGAACGCCAGGCCGCCGCGCGGCTGCGCCGCGAACTGGTCACGGAGGGCGTCCAGGACTTCTTCCACGTGCCCTTCGCCTGGTTCGGCGACCGCACCGCGTTCCGGCACTTCCGCACACCGCTGCAGTTCTTCGCCAGCGGCCGCCGCCTCGAGGAGGGCATGTCCTACGTCCTGGACTGCGCCCCCGTCGTCGACGGCTACACGGCCGACATCGGCTACGCGGGCAAGATCGGCGACAACCCGGTCTGGGACCGGATCGCCCAGGACCTGCGCGAGTACCGCGAACTGATCGTGCGGGAGGTGCGACTGCGCAAGCCGCTCGACGAGGTGTACGCGGCCGTGGACGCACTGATCGCCGAGCACGGTTACGACAACCGCCACAAGGTCTACCCGGGGCGGGTCATCGGACACCAGGTCACCCGGATGAAGGCGCGCGGCCCGGCCGGGGTCACCGTGTTCGGCTTCGGCGTGCGCACCCTGCAGACCCTGGGCCGCGAACTGATCAGCGAGCGGCTGCACGGCCGGTCCCCGCTGTGGGCCGACGGCCGCTCCTCGCGCCACGCCCCGACGCCGGGGCTGTGGGCCGTCGAACCGCACATCGGGTTCCGGGACGTGGGGCTGAAGTTCGAGGAACTGCTCGTGGTCACCGAGGACGACGCCTACTGGCTCGACGACGACCTGCCCCACGTCCGCCGCTGGCAGCAGGCGGCAGCGTGATGACCGCCGCAGACGCGCCCGGCGCCCCGGGGGAGCCCCGCCGCCGCACCGTGCGCTCCGGCGGCGTCCCGCTCGCCGTGTACGAGCAGGGCGACCCCGCCCGCCCCACCGTGCTGCTGGTGCACGGCTACCCCGACACCCACCGCGTGTGGGACGACGTCGCCGCCGCGCTCGCCGCCGAGCACCACGTCGTGCGCTACGACGTGCGCGGCGCCGGCGACTCGGGCCGCCCCGCCCGCCGGCGCGACTACCGCCTGGAACTGCTCGCAGGCGACCTGTTCGCCGTGGCCGGGGCCGTCAGCCCGGACCGCCCGGTCCACGTGGTCGCCCACGACTGGGGCTCCATCCAGTCCTGGGAGGCCGTCACCCACCCCGACGCGGCCGGCCGCATCGCCTCGTACACCTCGATCTCGGGCCCGTGCCTCGACCACGTCGGACACTGGATCCGCCACCGCCTGGCGCGGCCCACGCCACGGCATGTGGCCCAGCTCCTGGGGCAGTTGGCGCACTCCTGGTACATCGCCGTGTTCCATCTGCCCGTCCTCGCGCCCGCCGCGTGGCGGCACGGACTGGCCGACCGCTGGGGCACGGTCCTGCGCCTCGCCGAGGCCGTGACCCCGCGGCCCGGCCACCCGCAGCCCACCCTCGCCGATGACGCGGTACGCGGCATCAACCTCTACCGCGCCAACATGCTCCCCCGGCTGCTGCGCCCGAGGGCCCGGCCCACCACGGTCCCGGTGCAGCTCATCGGCCTCACGCGGGACCACTACGTCAGTCCGGCACTCGCCGAGGGCCTCGAACGCTGGGTCCCCCACCTGTGGCGGCGCACCGTGCCCGCCACCCACTGGTCCGCACTGCTGGAGAAGGGAACCACCGTGGCCCGTATGGTCGAGGAGTTCGTCGCCCGTCCCGAGGCGCGGACATGACGGCGGCCCGCCGGTCACGGGAGGACCGCAGGCCGTTCACCGGCCGGCTGGCCGTCGTCACCGGCGCCGGCAGCGGCATCGGCCGGGCCACCGCCCTGGCCTTCGCCGAGCAGGGCGCCGACGTCGCGCTGTGCGACCTCGACCCGGAGGCCGCCGAGCGCACCGCCGAACTGGCCCGCCTGCTCGGCGCATCGGCCCGCGCCTGGCGGGTCGACGTCTCGGACGGCACGGCGGTCGACGCGTTCGCCGCCGACGTCACCGCGGCGTTCGGCGTGCCGGACATCGTCGTGAACAACGCGGGCATCGGCCACTCCGGCACGTTCCTGGAGACGACGGAGCAGGAGTGGCGGCGCGTCCTGGACGTCAACCTGTGGGGTGTCATCCATGGCTGCCGCGCCTTCGGCAGCCTCATGGCCGAACGCGGCGAGGGCGGGCACATCGTCAACCTCGCGTCGGCCGCCGCCTACCTGCCGTCCAAGATGCTGGCGGCCTACGCCACCAGCAAGGCCGCCGTCTTCATGCTCTCCGACTGCCTGCGTGCCGAGATGGCCGGTTTCGGCGTGGGCGTGTCCTCGATCTGTCCCGGCATCGTCAACACCAACATCACGAGGACGACGACCTTCTCCGGTCTCGACGCCGCGCAGCAGGCCGCACGGCAGAAGCGGGTATCCGGCATGTACGCCAGGCGGAACTTCCCGCCGGAGAAGGTGGCCGACGAGATCCTGCGCGCGGTCACCGATGACCGCGCGGTGGTGCCCGTCACCTTCGAGGCCAAGGCGGCACGCCTCATCGGCCGGCTCTCCCCCGGCCTGCTGCGCGCCGCAGCCCGCTTCGACATCGGCTGAGTCAGCGCGGTCCTTGCCCCGCCGCTCCCCCGAGGGGCTCCCCTGCGGGCGCGACGGGAGGACGGCCTCCCGCCGGGTGCCCGGCCGCAGCCGGCCCCGGCGGGTACGGTGCGGGACGGCCCCCGCCGGCGACCGCACGGGGCCCGGGGCGGACGCGTCGGCACCGGTGCGGGTGGCGCGACCGGTGCCCGGCCGCACCGGTCACCGGTCCCGGGCGTCGTCACCGGCAACGGCCCATGTGCCTCGGCGCGGTGGCCGCGCAGCAGGGTGTCCGGCCTGCCCACGGCCCCCGCGGGGGGATGCCCGTGGCACACTCGGGGGCCGGGCGCGGGGAGACCGCGCCGCGCCCCTACCCCTTCGGCATGGGCCGGAACGAGCCGCCGTACATGGGCAGTTCGATCCGGTCGCCGTAGCGTGCGAGCTGGGCCCAGGGGCGGTTGATGCCCGAGGAGCCGTACGTGCGCACGCGCGTGACGGCGTCGAGAACGGGAGACGCGGCGACGTGCCCGGACGCAGACCGGGGCCCGCGTCCGGCGGACGCGGACGCGGGCGCGGCGCTACTCGTCCGCAGCCTTGGGCCCCTTGCCCTTCCGTCTGTCGGCCAGCGGCCACAGGTGGGCTGTCTCGCCGGGCGCGAGCTGGTCCACCACCTCCGCGAGGACCCAGCACGCCTGCTCGATCCTGCGCCGGATGCCGATCTGCTCGGTGACGATGGCGGCGAGCAGCAGTCCCGTCAGCGCGGCGCAGCCGTTGAGCGCCTGGAGGATCACCATGACCTCCATCAGCGTGCGGCCCGCGAACGGCCCGGCCCCTGCCGTCGCGGCGGCGATCGCCAGCACCGAGATCAGCACGGCGCACGGAGCCGATCCGGCCAGCTGGAAGCGCAGCGCCGCCCAGATCAGCACCGGGAAGACCAGGAACAGCAGGGCCAGTTCGGTTCGGGTGACGAGCAGGGTGACGGCTGTCGACGTCAGGCACAGTGCCGTTGCCTCGGTCCACCAGTACGGCCGCGTGTCGCGGGGCAGCCGGGCGCGGCGCAGCACCAGCAGGAGCGGCGTGATCACCAGGACGCCCATCGCGTCACCGGCCCACCACGCCGACCACACCGGCCAGAACTCGCCGAGCGGCAGCGATCCGCTCCACACCACCGTCAGCACGCCGAAGGTCGCGCTGATCAGCATGCCGCCCGCCCCGAGGAACACCAGTGCGAGGCCGTCCCGCAACCGGTCAAGCTCCGTGCGGAAGTCGATCCGCCGGAGCAGCAGGTAGGCGACGACCGGCCCGAGGGTGTTCCCCATCACCACGCCGCTCGTGGCGAAATCCACGGTGTCGATCGTCGCGATGGTGGCGAGCACGCCCACGGCGATGCCGGGCCACACCCCGACGCCCATCCAGAGCAGACAGCTCAGGGCGATCCCGGTGGGCGGCCACAGCGGTGTCACGACCGCGCCCTCGACCGCCACCTGCTGAAGGAGGCCGATCCGTCCGCCGACCCAGTAGGCGGCGGCGACGGCGAGCATCCGCAGCAGCGCTGCGGCCGGACGTCGGAGGTGTTCACTACGGGGCACGTCTGTCATCAGACAACGTTCCCGGCTCCGTGCGCCGCCCTGACACGCCCTGCCCGCACGGCGATCCACCGGCCTGTGTGAGGTCACGGGCCTGTCGGGCGGCTCTCCTCGGGGTCGTGGACGAGCACCAGGACGGCGGCGTCGTCCGTGTGGTCCGTCTGCGCCGCGACCCCCATCACCTGCGACGCCAGCTCGGAGGCCGCGGCGCCGGTCAGGACCGCGGAGCGGACCAGGCGGGCCACGGCGTCCAGACCCGCCTCGATCGGATACGACGGCCCTTCCACGACGCCGTCCGTGACCAGGACGAAGGCGCCCCCGCTGGAAAGCCGGCGCAGCGTCACGGGATACGCCTCGCCGGGCAGGATGCCCAGCGGCACGCCCGCCTCGTCCTCCGCGACCCCGCCCTGTCCGCCGGCCGTCGCCCAAACGGCGGGCACATGGCCGGCCCTGGCGCTCTCCAGGTCGCCGGTGGCGGGATCGAAGCGGAGGAAGCTGCAGGTCGCGAAGAGGCCGTGGTCCATGGAGACCAGCAGTTCGTTGGCCCGGCCCAGGACCTCGCCGGGATCGGTGGTGGCGGTGGCCACGGCGCGCAGCCCCATGCGGACCTGTCCCATGAAGGCGGCGGCCTCCACGTCGTGTCCCTGGACGTCGCCGATCGAGAAGCCGAGCGAGCCGTCCGGCAGGACGAAGCCGTCGTACCAGTCACCGCCGATGTCAAGGCCGTTGCGCGCCGGCACGTACTCGGCCGCGACCCGCAGGCCGGGGCAATCGGGAAGCCCGGTGGGCAGCATGGAGCGCTGGAGGGCCTCGGCGAGTTCGACGCGGGCGCGCTGGCGCTCGGCGCCCTGCCGCACCCGGTCGGTCAGCCGCCCCAGGGTCGTCAGGAGATCGTCGGCGGTCGCCGATCGCGAGGGACGACGCCGGGTCATGGACCTCTCCGAGGAACGTCCGAAGGCTGACTGGCCCGGCCACTTCCTCACGCGGTGGCCCCGGCTCAGCTGGGCTCGTGCAACCCGCACTCATTATATTTCCGGCGAACGCGCCGCCGCTCGGTGCGGCCGGCGGCGACGGGCAGGCGGTGGCGAGGCGCAGGCGGCGGTCGCCGGACGGTGCCCGCCACGAGTCCCATGAGGTCGGACCGCACGTCGCCGCCACAGGCGCGGCCGGCGGCAGGGCAGACGCAGGCGGCCGGTCCTTCCGGCGCGCCGGAAGGACCGGCCGCACCATCGGCACGGACGGAACACGCGTGCGCCGGCTCCCGGAGGTCCCGTCCCCCGGTGGCGCGTGGCTAGCGGGCCCGGCCCGCGGTCCGGCCGGCCGGAAGGCCGCCCGGTGTACCGGTGAGGTCCAGCTCCCCGACCACCTGGTCCCCGCTCATCTCACCGGTCGGCCGGAAACCGAGCCCGAGACAGAAGTCCTCCGGCCCGTTCTCCCCCTGCTTCCAGGTCACCGTCACCCGTGTGCCGCCACGCCTGCGGATCTCCTCGCACACGGACCGCACGGCGAAGCGGCCGTACCCGCGCCCCTGTTCCGCCGCGGCGACGGCAAGCCGCCACAGCCCCGAGCGCGGCCGGTCGTCGGGGTCGCCGGGGCTGAACCGTACGTCGAAGAAGGCCATCACGAAGCCGACGGGCCGGTCCCCGTCGACGATCAGCCGCGGCCAGGCGATGTCGGGCTGCGCGTACGCCTCGGCGAGGGAGCGCGCGCCGGGGGCCGCGAAGTCCTGCTGGTCGGGTCGGACCGCGAGGTCGCACGCGGCGATCACGTTGTCGGCGGTGATCTTCTCCAGGCGGAGCGACGCTGTCATGCCGCGCACCCTATCGACGGCACCCGGCGGTCCTCGAACGCATTTTCAGGAACGGTGCCGGCCGTCTGCGACAGGGCGTTGCCCTGAAGGGAGCCGGGGCGTTCAGGCGGTTGTCACGGTGCGTCAGCACGTGCGCCTTGCGGCCACCGAGGAAGTCGGCGCACCCGTGGCGAGGGGGACGCCCAGGGCCCCCAGCAGAGCGATCACAACAGGCAGATCCCTTACCATTGCAGTGCAACGACTGAGCCGCACAGCGAAACGACCGAAAGTCGTCAGCCGAACCGACCGGACGGTGCAGCAGAGCGGGCCCACGGGCGAGGAGGACGATCGGATGGCCGAGGCAGAGGAAGCTCTGCGCACACTGGCGCGCAACGTCAGGGCGGCCCGCAACCGCGCCGGTCTGTCCCTGGACGAGCTCGGCCGGCGCGCCAGGGTCAGCAAGGGCGCCCTGGTCGGCCTGGAGAAGGCCCAGGGCAACCCCAACTTCGCCACTCTGGTCCGGCTCGCCGACACCCTCGGCGTCTCCGTCTCCGCCCTGATGGAAGGCCCGGCCGAAGGCCGCGTCCGCGTCGTGTCCGCCGACGCCGTGATGCCCCTGTGGGCCGGCAGCCGGGGCAGCGAGGCACGGCTCATGCTGACGACCTCGGGCTCTGCCCCGGTCGAGGTCTGGCGCTGGAAGCTCGAACCCGGCGAGGAGTACCCCAGCCACCCCCACCAGCCGGGAGTCGTCGAAACCGTCTCCGTCACCTCCGGTCGGATGACCCTGGTGGTCGACGGCGCCGAGCACCCCGTCGAAGCCGGACAGACCGCCGCCTTCGACGGAGACGCCCCGCACACCTACCGCGGCTCGGGCGACGAGACGTGCCACCTGATCATGACCGTCCACCTGCCGTCCGGACCCGCGGGCACTGCTTGATCCCGAGCACTCGGCACGCCGCGTGCGAGGGGTGGTTCGGACTGAGTACGAGAGGCACCGTCCCTGAGTACCTCGTCCGATTCCCGCCGCTCGCGCCGCTGGTGGAATGGCGTCCATGACTCCCGACGCGTCCCTCCGCCCCCGTCTGCGGCACGTCACCGCGACCGGAACCGCCCTGGCGGGCGTCCTGCTGCCCCTGGTGGCCGGAATGCTGCTCGCCAGGTCGGTCGGCTCGGACCCGATGACTCCGGTCAACACGCTCATCACGCACGGCGGGCAGCGTGCCGGCGCGTTGCCGGGCCAGTGGCGCGGGTGCCGCCGGTACGCGCTGCGCCGCGGGGCGGGACACGTCACGAGGCCGACGGCGCATTGGACCCGAGACAGCGCTCAACTCGTCAACCGGGTCCGGAGTCTCGCGGGGCGCAAGTTCTCTGACGGATCGTCATCGAGCCGTCTCGGTGATCGTCGCGCCGCGGGCCGTGACACTGGTCGGACGAGACCGGCTCGCTGACTCACGTTCAACCCGGTCTACGGGCGGGGCGTGGCCGTCGCGGCGAATGCCGGGCGCCAAGGGGAACGCCGTCACCGTCCGGGCCCTGGACCGGCCTGCCGACTGGTATCCGGACCGTGTCCAGCAGCGGTATCCGGGAGATCCCGTCGTAGGGCCCGCATTCCGCTCCGTGCTGACGCTCACCTCGCCGCTGACCGCGCTCTTCGCCCCCAAGGTGGCCCGAGCCGTACTCTTCGGCCCCGTGCCGCGTACGCCGGCCGAGCCGCCCATGACCCGCGAGACCTCGTCCGGCTGAGCCCGCGCCGCGCGGGCCGTTCGGCAGGCCGCGCGTGGGGGGACGGCGGCCGGGCGGCGCAGCGCGGGGCATCGGCGGATGATGGGAAGGAGGTGACCAGGTCCCTCCGGCAGACCGGGGCGCGCCGTCGCCCCGGAGGGCCGCCGGAGGTGCCTCGCGCCGGACCCGGCCGTCCCGGAGCGGACGCGCAGAAGGCTTGCGAGGAGATCCGTCATGAGCGACGCGAACGGGGCGGCCTCAGCCGACCGCGCCCTGAAGACCAAGCACCGGAAGATGTGGGCGCTGGGTGACTATCCGGCCGTGGCGTCCGAGCTCATCCCGGAGCTGGGGCCCGCTCTGGTGCGGGCCTGTGGGGTGAGCGGCGGACAGCGCGTGCTCGATGTCGCTGCCGGTGCGGGCAACGCCGCGATCCCCGCGGCGCTCGCCGGTGCCGATGTCGTGGCGTCCGACCTCACCCCGGAGCTGCTGGAGGCGGGGCGGCAGGCGGCGGAGAAGCAGGGCGTGAAGCTGGAGTGGCGCGAGGCGGACGCCGAGGCGCTGCCGTTCGGGGACGGCGAGTTCGACATCGTGATGTCCTGCGTCGGGGTCATGTTCGCCCCGCACCACCAGGCGGCGGCCGACGAGCTCTTGCGGGTCTGCCGGCCGGGCGGCACGATCGGCCTGGTCAACTGGACACCCGAGGGCTTCATCGGGCGCATGTTCGCGACGATGAAGCCGTACGCGCCACCGCCTCCGCCCGGTGCCCGGCCTCCGCCGCTGTGGGGGCAGGAGCAGCACGTCCGGGCGCTGTTCGCCGACCGGGTGACCGATGTGGACGCCCGCCGGCAGACGGTACGGGTGGACCGGTTCGAGTCGCCGGAGGCGTTCCGCGACTACTTCAAGGCGAACTACGGCCCCACCATCGCCACGTACCGGAACATCGCCGAGGACCCCGACCGTGTCGCCGCGCTCGACCGGGAACTCGCGGCTCTGGCGCGCCGGGCCAGCGACACGGACGAGACCGCGCCGACGGCCATGGAGTGGGAGTACCTGCTGCTCACCGCGCGCAAGCTGAGCTGAGGCGGCCGCCGCCGGACCGGAGGGGCGCTTACGCACGCGGGTGCCGGGTACCCCGGGCGTCGGGAGCCGTGGCCGGACGCGAAGGAGGTCCCGATGCCCTCGACAGACCCCCTGGCGGAGTACCACCGCAGACGCGACTTCCGCAGAACGGCCGAGCCTGAGGGGAGCACCGGGTCCGGCGGACGGCCCGAGCCCTCGTTCGTGGTGCAGATCCACGACGCCACCGCCATGCACTTCGACTTCCGGCTGGAAGTGGACGGGGTTCTCAAGAGCTGGGCCGTGCCGAAGGGCCCGTCCGCCGACCCGCACGACAAGCGCCTGGCGATGCCGACCGAGGACCATCCGCTCGACTACGCGGACTTCGAGGGGGTGATCGCCGAGGGCGAGTACGGCGGCGGCACCGTGATCATCTGGGACGAGGGCACGTACCACAGCCTCGCCACCGACCGGCGGGGGCGCGAGATCCCGTTCGCGGACGCCCTGCGCGAGGGTCACGCCTCGTTCTGCCTGCACGGCGGCAAGCTCCGCGGCGGGTACGCGCTGACCCGGACCCGGCCCGGTGGGGACGGGCAGCGCGAGACCTGGCTGCTGGTGAAGAGGAATGACCGGCACGCCTCCTCGCGCCATGCGACGGAGCCGCGCCGGGCGAGGTCCGCACGCACCGGCCGCACCCTCAAGCGGGTGGCGGCCGACGCCGCGGCGGACGGGTCGTCGGAGCGCTGAGGCGCCCGCGGCGAACACGCCGGACGCCCGGTCTCCTCGCGAGGAGACCGGGCGTCCGGCGTGTTCGGGGTGTCCGGCGTGTTCGGGGTGTCCGGCGTGTACGGGGTGTTCTGGCGCTGTCGGACTCCTGGGCGTGCTCAGACCTGGTCGGCCGTGCGCTCCAGGGCCGCCCGGGCGTCGCTGTCGGCGTCGGCGATGAGGGCGTCGGCGCTGCTGAGAGCGTCGGGGGCGGTCAGCGCCCCGTCCAGGGCGTCCGCCTGCGCGGCGGGCGGCGGGCTGATGGCGGCGATCACGGCGCCGGTGGCGAAGGACATGACGGCAAGGATGCTGCGCTTCTTCATGCTCCTTTCAACTGCCGGGGCCCGCCGGAGGACACGGCCGAACCCGAGTCGCTCGGCGAGGTCGGCCACTCATGGGTGCGGGCACCCGGGGACCGGCCCCCCGCGGCCCGAGGGCCGGACTGTGGGACCGCTCAGCCAGGGTCAGGACGGGTCGGCACGAGGCGGCACGGGGCGGTCGGCACGGGGCGGGACGGGCAGCGGTGTGATGCGGTCGCAGCGGGCATCAGCTGCGGGCGCGCAGCGAGGCCGTGTGTTCGCGGATCTGCTCCGGCGTCAGGTAGGTGTCGCTGTACTCGAAGTCCCGCAGCGTTCCGGCCTTCTGCGCCTGGAAGCCGGTCCGCACGAAGTCGTCGCCCGCGACGGCGTTGAGCATCCAGTTGGTCATGACACGGATCTTGGCGACGTTGGTCCGCAGCGCGGACCAGTGGTAGCCGCGTGCCACGGCCTGTGCGGGCAGGCCGCGCAGTTCGATGCCGAGGGGCTTGGATACGGCGTCCTTGCCGCCCAGGTCGACCACCAGCCCCAGGTCCTTGTGCGCGTACCGCCGCAACTGCTGCCCGCGCAGCGAGGCGATGACATTGCCCGCGACCTTGCGTCCCTGGCGCAGGGCGTGCTGGGCGGTGGGCGGGCAGACGGCTCCGTCGCCCTTGGCCAGGTCCGGCACCGCAGCGGCGTCGCCGAGGGCGAACACGCCGTCGGCGCCCGGGACGGTCATCTCGGGGGTCACGACCAGACGGCCCCGGACCGTCTCCGCGTCCAGCGTGCCGACCAGTGGGCTCGCCGCGACGCCGGCCGTCCAGATGAGCGTGCGGCTCGGCAGGACACGGCCGTCGGTGAGGGTCACCTTCTCGGGCCCGGCCTCGGCGACCGACACGCCGAGGGACACCTCGATGCCGCGTTTGCGCAGGATGTCCAGGGCGACGGAGCCGAGGCGGTCGCCGAGTTCGGGCATCAGTTTGGGCGCGATGTCGACGAGGTGCCACTTGATCTGCCGGGGGTCGAGGCGCGGATACCGCCTCACGGCGTGGTGGGTCAGGCGTTGCAGGCACGCGGCCGTCTCGGTGCCGGCGTAGCCGCCGCCGACCACCACGAACTGCAGCCGGGACGTCCGTTCCGCCTCGTCCTGGCTCGCGTCGGCCAGGTCCAGCTGCGCGATGACGTGGTCGCGGACGTAGGCGGCCTCGGCCAGCGTCTTCATGCCCCGCGCGTGCTCGAGAAGGCCGGGGATGTCGAAGGTCCGCGTGATGCTGCCGGGTGCCAGGACGAGCCGGTCGTACCTCTGGGCCACGATCTCGCCCGTGATCTTCCGCAAGACGCACACCTTCGCCGCGGTGTCCACGCCGATCGCTCCGCCGGGGATGATCCGGGTCCGGTGCCTGCGGCTGCGCCGCAGCGAGAGGGCCACCGACTGAGGGGTGAGCACGCCGGCCGCCACCTGCGGCAGCAGGGGCAGGTAGAGCTGGTACGAGAACGGTGTGACCAGCAGGATCTCCGCCTCGGCAGCGGACAGTTCGCGCTCCAGCCGGCGTACGCACTCCACTCCTGCGAATCCGGCGCCCACCACGAGAATCGTCGGTCGTGCCACGGTGTCCGTCCCTTCCGAGTCGGCGGGTCTCCCGCCTCCTGGCCTGTCCTGCCGCCCAGGCGGTTCGCAGCCGCGCGATGAGCCGGAGGGCAGGATTCTCCTGCGCCGACGCACCCGCCCGCCAGCCCCGGTTACCCGGAGGCCCGGACTCCATGCACGGCTGCGGCCCCCCGTCCGCCGGACGCGTACCAGGACGGGCGCGGGGTACGCGCCTGACCTGCCGGGCCGACAGCGGTGAGTGAGGATGGCCGGGATGATGCTCTCGGACGCCGTCTACGCGGCCTTGGGAATCGGCGCGCTGGCCGCCGCCGTCGTGCCGCGGATCGTGTTCCGGCGACCGCTGTCGATGCCCATGGTGTTCCTGGCCGCCGGGGTGCTCGCGGCGGTGCTGCCCGTCCCGCTGCCGACCGTGGACCCGGTGCGCGACCGGCTGTGGGTCGAGCACGTGACCGAGGTGTGCGTGATCGTGTCCCTGATGGGTGCGGGGCTCGCGATCAACCGGCCGGTCCGGCTGCGCGCGTGGGCGGGGACATGGCGTCTGCTCGGGATCACCCTGCCGCTCACCGTGGCGGCGACGGCCGCGACGGCGGCATGGCTGCTGGGCTGGCCGCCGGCCGTTGCCCTGCTGCTGGCGGCCGTGCTGGCGCCCACCGACCCCGTACTGGCCGCTGAGGTGCGGGTCGGGGAGCCGACCGACGCCGAGCAGGACGAGGACGAGGTGCGCTTCACGCTGACCAGCGAGGCGGGGCTCAACGACGGGCTGGCCTTCCCCTTCGTCCTCGCCGCGCTGGCCCTGTCCGCCACGGCGGGATCCGGCTGGTCGGCGGACTGGCTGGGCGGCTGGCTGCTGACGGACGTCCTCGGCCGGGGCGCCGTGGGACTGGCGACCGGTCTGGTGACCGGCCGGCTCCTCGGCCGGATGTTCTTCCGCGCCAAGGCGCCGGCGCTGCGGCTGTCGGAGCACATGGAGGGATTCGTCGCCCTGGGCGCCACCTTCGTGTCCTACGGCATCGCCGAGCTGCTGCACGGCTACGGGTTCTTCGCCGTGTTCGTCACCGCCTGCACGATCCGCGCGGCCGAACGCAGCCACGGCTACCACAAGGTCCTCCACGAGTTCACCGAACAGATCGAGCGGCTCTTGACCGCGGTCCTGCTGTTCCTGCTGGGCGGTTTCCTCGCCACCGGCGGGCTCGCGGCCCTGACCTGGCAGGGGGCGCTCGTGTCGGGTCTGCTCCTCCTGGTCGTGCGTCCCGTCACGGGCTGGGTCGCCCAGATCGGGTTCCCGGCCGGTCCCCGGGAGCGGCTGGTCACGTCGCTGTTCGGCATCCGGGGCATCGGCTCGCTGTTCTATCTCGCGTACGCCCTCGGCCACGACGGCTTCGCGGGCCGCGCCGAGCAGTTGTGGGCGGTGGTGGCCTTCACCGTCCTGGCGTCGGTGATGGTGCACGGCGCCGCTGCCACGCCGGTCATCACCCGCCTCGACCGCCTGCGGCGCAGGTCCGGCGAACCGCCGTGACGGCCGGCCGCAGGCGATCGCGGGCATCGAGCCGGTTCGCGGGGGTACCCGGGCGTGCGGAGGTGGTGGTCATGCCCGAGCCGGTGTCCGGCGAGGGCCGGATGCCGACCGTCGGGGTCGAGGAGGAGTTCTTCGTCGTACGGACGGACAGCAGGGAGCTGGAACCGGCCGGGCCCCGCGTCGTGGCACGTGCCCGTGCGGCGGCCGGTGCCCTGGTGGCGGGTGAGTTCCACGAGAGCCAGATCGAGGTGCGCACCCCACCCTGCGCCGACGCCGCCGCGGTTGCCCGGGCGCTGGAGACCGTACGGCCGGCGACGGCCGTTGCCGCCCGCGCCGACGGTCTGGCGCTGTGCGCGAGCGGCACGCCCGTCATCGGCGGCCCCGGGGCCCGGGTGGTCGGCGACCATCCGCGCTACCGGGCCGGGGTGCGGCAGTTCGGCGCGATGCTCGACGACTTCACCGTCTGTTCCGCCCATGTGCACGTCCACGTGCCGGATCGGGAGACCGCTGTCCTGGCCGGCAACCATGTGCGGCCCTGGCTGCCGCTGCTGGTGGCGATGAGCGCCAACTCGCCGTTCTTCCACGGCCGCGACACGGGCTACGCGAGCTGGCGCACCGTCGTGCGGCTCGGCTTCCCCGCGCTGGGCGCGCCGCCGTACGCCGAGTCGCTGGCGCGCTACGAGCGGCTGACGGCGGCTCTGGAAGCGTCGGAGGCGATGCTCGACGCGAACAACCCGTTCTGGGACCTGCGGCCCAACCCCCGCGTGCCGACGCTGGAGGTCCGCGTCATGGACGTGCCGGCCGACGCGGGGGACACCGCGGCTCTCGCCGCACTCGTGCGGGCGCTCGTGGTGCGCTCGGTGGCTCTGGTCCACAAGGGCGATCCGGGTCCGCGCACCTGCGGTGAGCTGCTGCGCGCCTCGTACTGGCGGGCGGCGCGGGACGGCTGGGCGGGAGCCGGCCTGGACGGGACCACCGAGGAGGTGGTGCCGTTCGAGGTCCAGGCGGCCCGATTGGTGGATCAGGTACGGGAGGTGCTGGAGGGGTGCGGGGACCTGGACCGGGTGACGGCTTTCGTCGGGCGCCTGGCGGCACACGGGTGCGGGGCGCGCAGGCAGCGTGCCCTGTGGGAGCGGCGTTCCCGGCTGACTGATGTCGTGGACGGCCTCCTCGCCGGGGCGGGCGCCGAGGCCGATGCCGTCAGGCGGCCGTGAAGGTGGTGACCAGCACGTCGCGGTGTGCGGGGCGCGCCGGGTCGGCCGGATGGACGGCGGACACCCCGTGGAGGGTGGCGCGGTCGTCGTTGAGCAGGAGGCTTCCCGGGTCGCGCAGCGTCGTCGAGAGCAGCTGACGTCCCTGCGGGGTGAAGACGGTGCTCTCGCCGCCGAAGACGTTGTTCCGTGCGACGAGCAGCGAGGACACCAGGGTGACGCCGTCGCGGTGGCGTCCCTCGGGGGTCGGTTCCCCCACGCCGCCGGCCGTCGCGACCACGCGGAACGGATGGACCTTGACGCTCCACTCCCTGGCCCCGTCCAGCGCCCGCGCCATGCGCCCCAGCAGGCCGAGAAGGGACCGCAGAACGGGGTCGTCGGTGAAAGCGCGGGTCAGGGGCTCGAAGCGGCGGTCGACCGCGTCGTAGAGCGGGTTCGTGTGGGCGGGCTGCACGAACACCTCGTGCGGGAGCATCCGCAGTTCCCCGGTGGCGGAGTCCCACGCGAAGTGGCCGTAGCGGCGGAGCCTGCGGGTACCGCGGTGTGCCGCGTACGGGTCCTCCGCCAGGTCGTCCCAGTGGGCGGCGAACGCGGCCCACTCGGGCCAGTGGGGCCCGTCGGCGCCGAGCGACGCCAGCACCGTCTCCGGGGGCATGAAATACACGCCGGTCGACGCAAGGGCGGCGCGGGCCTCGTCGACCGCGGGGGCGCTGCCGCCGGTGCGGTCGCCGTGCATCGCGGGGCCTCGGGTGCCGAGGTGGGGTTCCATGGGTCCAACCGCCTTCCTGAGCGCGCTGGGCTTCCCGCCCCGAGCCCCGGGTTCCCCCTTCCCGGTGCTCCAACCAGCCGTTTTCGTCGCCGGCCCGACCCGGTCCTTTCTCTTCGGTCCGCTGTGATCGCCACCGTGGCTTCATCACGCTTCCCCGGACTGCGCCCTAAAGGAGTGTCCGTGGAACTGCTGCGCCGGCCGCGTGTCGAGGGGATCGCCGGCGAGCTGCTGGACCAGGCGGAGGCAAAGGGCGACGGGGAGCCGGTGGACCCGCACTGCGTCCCCTCGCCCCGCCCCGCTTCCCACGCGGCTGCGCCGGGGGCGAGTTCGCACGGCGCAGCACAAGCGCTTGCCCCCGGGCCGCGATACCCCCTGGTGGTCCAGACCTCTCGACTGATACATGTCACTTCCGTGACCGAAAAGATTCCGGCGGACCGGCAGGTACCCGCCCATTCAGCGACGGACGGCACCCGCGGGCGGGCGTCTGCGACCGAACCGCCCGGCCTGTGGAACCGCAACTTCCGGCTCTTCTTCGTGGCGCGCTCCGTCGCCGTCCTCGGTGACGGGATGGTGCCCGTGGCGCTCGCCGCGGGTCTGCTCGACGCGGGCCGTCCCGCGTCCTCCGTCGGGTATGCGCTGGGCTCGTGGATGGGTCCGTTCGCGCTCCTGGTGCTCTTCGGCGGGGTGTTGGCCGACCGGTTCACGGCCCGCCGCATGATGATCATCGCCGATGTGCTGCGGCTCGCCGGCGCCTCGACGCTCGCCGTGCTGTTCGCCTCGGGCAGTCCGCCCCTGTGGTCGGTGTACGCGCTGAGCGCGCTCAGCGGCGTCGGGGCCGCCCTCTTCCAGCCGGGAGTGGCGAGCACGATCCCGCGGATATCGGCGGACGTTCAGCGCGCGAACGCCGTCCTGCGGGTCAGTGAGGCGCTGATGGCGATGGCCGGGCCCGCGTTCGCCGGGCTGGTCGTCGCGCTGGCGGGCGCGGGGGCCGTCTTCGCGGCGAACGCGGCGACGTTCGGTGTCAGCGCCGTGTGCCTGGCGCTGATGCGGCTGGTCACCCTGCCGGGCGACCAGGTGCGGCGCGGGTCGATGACGGCGGAACTGGCCGACGGCTGGCGCGAGTTCAGGGCCCGCAGCTGGCTGTGGCAGGTGATCGCGGTCTGGACGGTGTACGGGCTGACGGTCCTCGGACCGATGCTGCCGCTCACGGCGGCGCTGGTGACGGACCGGCACGGCTCGGCCTCGTACGGGCTGCTGATGGCGGTGAACGGGGCCGGCAGCGCGGTCGGCGGTCTGCTGGCGCTGCGGTCGCGTCCCGCGCGGCCGCTCGCGGCGGGTGCGGTGGCCCTGCTCGGGGTCCCGGTGAACCTCGCCCTGCTGGCCTCCGACGTGTCCGTGGCCGCGCTGGGCGTTGGCCAGTTCGTGGTCGGAACGGCCTTCGCGTACTGGCTCGTCATGTGGTCGACGGCGGTGCAGACGCATGTGCCCCAGCAGGCGCTGAACCGTCTGCACGCCTATGACGTGGCCGGTTCGCTGCTGATGCTGGCGGCGGGCCGGGCACTCGCCGGTCCCGCCTCCGAGGCCCTCGGCACCCGGCAGGTCCTGCTGGGCGGCGTGGTGCTCGGGGCACTGGCGGTGGGTGTGCTCCTGGCGCTTCCCTCGGTGCGGAGCCTGCCGAGGGCGTAGAGGCGGCGCGCGGCCGTCCTGCCGGTCCCCCGCTCCGGTCCGGGGCTCGCGGCAGCAGACGAGGCCGGGATCGGCGGCCACGGCCCTCTCCCACTCCGCCGCCGTGATCCGGGGGCCGCTCTCGCGAACCAGGGAGCGTGCCAAGTGATGTGGAAGTCGTGTCCCGTGCGCCGCACGGCAGCGGTGGCGCGGTCGCGGCTCAGGTCGCGTCCGGAGGCGGTGGCGTCACGGCCTCGTGGGCCTCCGGGTGGGCGCGGCGGCGTACGCGGGCCGCGAGGACCGCGACGTCGTCCTCGGCGTGCTGGGCGTCGAAGCGGTCGACGACCGTGTCGAGCAGCTCCTCGACACCCGCGCCGGGCCGTAGCCACCGTCCGGCGAGCCGCGCCAGCGAGACGTCGATGTCCTCTCCCCTGCGCTCGACGAGGCCGTCGGTGAACAGCAGCAGGGTCTGCGACGGAGCCATGGTGCGCGTGAGCAGTTCGTATCCGCCGAGGCCCGTGCCGAGCGGCGGGCCGACCGGCACGGGCACGACTTCGGCCACGTTGTCGGCGCCGAACAGGACGGGCGGCAGGTGGCCCGCGCTGGCGAACGCGGCCACGCGCCGAGCCGGATCGACGCGGATGAGCAGGCAGGTGGCCGGACGGCGGCCGGCGCTCGCGGCGACGGTCTCGTCGAGCTGCCGCAGCACCCGGTGCGGAGGCAGGTCCGCGGAGGCGACGTAACGCAGGGCGGAGCGGTAGGCGTTCATGTCGACGGCCGCGTCGAGACCGTGGCCCATCACGTCACCGACGACGAGCAGGGTGCGCCCGTAGTGGAGGCGCACGGTCTCGAACCAGTCGCCCCCCACCAGGGTGCTGCTTCCGGACGGCAGATAGCGGGTGGCGACCTCCAGGTTCGGATGCGGTCTGCCGGGTTCGGCGAGCAGCGCGCGCTGGAGGTTGAGGGCGGTGCTGCGGATGGAGGCGTGGGCGCGCGCGTGACCGATGAGGACGGCGGCGAGGCGGGCCGCGTAGTGGAGTGTGGCGGTCTCGTCGTCGGTGAAGCCCCGGCCCTCCCGCACGGCGAGGAGCACGCCGTAGGCACGGCCGTGGGCGAGGAGCGGTACGTGCAGACGGGTGGCGGGCCTGCCGCCGGTGAGCGTGGTGACCGCGTGGATGTCGTGACCCTCGTCCAGTGCTGCCGATGACTGCGCTGTGGCGTCGGTCCCGGTGTCGAGCAGGCCGTCGCGACCGAGCGCGCACGTGCGGGTCAGCGGGCCGTGCGCGTGCGGCCGGTCCGTGGCGACGTCCTCGGGCAGGATGTCGACAGCGGCGGCCTCGCACAGGGACGGGTACAGGAACCGGGCGAGTTCCGCGCAGACGGTCTGCTCGTCGAGTCTGGTGCCGATGGCGTCGAGGGCCCGCTCGATCGCCGCCAGCCGTGGCGGCACCCGCCCCTGCCCCTCGTGCCGTGCCGACAAAGGCCACCTCCGTGCAACCGCCGCTCGTACGGACGTCATCACATCAGCGTTCGGGCCGCGGGCCGGGCAGCGACGCAGACGAACGGCGGGATGTCCGCCGCACGGCCCGAGCGGCCGGCCGGCCGAGGCGGGCCGGCGGACGGCAGCCGCCCCACAGCAGTGCGCCCGGCCGGGGAACCCCGGCCGGGCGCACATGTCCGCTTGACAGCCGTCAGGTGGTGCCGGGCTCCTCGGTCATCCCGATGCTGAAAGGAACCGAGCGGATGAACGCGGCGGTGTGCGGATCGTCCGCCGCTGCCGCCATCCTCTCCAGGAGTGCCAGGAACTCGGCTCGGTCGTCACCCGTCAGCTGGAGCAGTTCGTAGCCCATGTTCTCCAGGCCGCGCACCGCCGTGTCGGGATCGATCTCGTCGGGTCCGCAGTGCTCCATCAGCATCATCGCGGTGATGATCGCGTTCACAAGAGGTTCCGGATTCACCTAGGGCGCCATTCGGACGGTGATGGTGGTGATGCCAGCGTAGGTCATGAACCGGTTCGCAGCCGCCACCGCGTCGGCGGTGGGCAACTCCCATACGGCCTGCAGGCCGTTGTAGACGGCGGTGGCCGCCTGGCGGCGGGCCTGGTCCACCGCCTTCTCGGTGAATCGGGGATTCAGCTTCCGGTCGATGATCTCGTTGCCGTTGACACCGTCGAACTTCGCCGTCACCGGGATGCCGTCGGCTCCCGGCATCTCCAGCTGCGGTGCCATGCCCCGTCCCGTCGCCGGGTTGGAGCGGGCCCCGGCCACGCCGGACTGGTAGGTGTAGGCGTTCGGCGGCATGCCGGGCCTCGGGGGCGTCGCGCGCAGATCGCCGCCCTCGTCGACCCAGGTGGCCACGTTCTCGGCGTCGGGTCCGCAGTTGTGGACCAGGACGGACGTACCACCGGCCACCACGTAGTACGTGTGAACGCCCTCGACGGTGAGGTTGTGGACGCGTTCCGTGCGGTGGGAGGTGTCGACCGCGGTGATCTGCACCCAGGTACCGGACGCGGTCTGCAGCCACATCCCGGACTCGAGGTCGGCCGCCTCGTCCCAGGTGCCGTAGTCCGGCAGCCAGAACAGGTGCGACGCGGTCGAGGTGATCTTGCCCGGCTTGGCGGCGCCTTCGTCGCCGTCGGGGTCGACGGTGAGGGTGACGAGCTCCTTTCCGCTCCTGTGGTCACGGGTGTCGGTGACCGTACGGGGCCGGGTGTCCCCGGTCTCGGGGTCGGTGGCCACCACCTGGTCGCCGACGTTCAGCGCCTCGACGATGTCGTCGCCGGCGGCGACCGGGTCCTGGTCCTGGTAGGCGGACCACTTCAGCTCGGCGCCGGTGGCCCGGATGACCTCGGGGCGTCGAGGGTGACGCCCGGGCGGCCCCAGGTGAGCACCAGCTTCGGGTAGTTGGCGACCTCGCCCTTGTAGGCGTACTCCGCCGCCTCGTAACGCACCGACTGCTCGCGGTTCCGTAAGCGGCCTGCGGGTCCTTCTTCGCGTCCGTCATGAAGGGCGCGGGGATGACCAGTTCGGGCCGCGCGGGACCGGAGCTCTCGCTGTGGAGGGCGATGGAGCCGTTCCTCCGCCGCTCGGCGGTCAGGCCGTGCGTGGTGAGGGCGAACTCGTAGGAGGGGGCCGCGAAGGGGGCGCCGCCGAGGACGATGCCCTCCTTCACGGTGCCGTTGCCGACGGTGTAGGCGAGGTCGGTGCCGCGGCCCAGGGCGTCCTTGTAGGTGATGGTGGACCCGTCGACCTCGGGGGTGAGCCGGCCGGCGGCCGCACCCTTGACGCCGATGGCGACCCAGTGCCCCTTGTCGAGCTCGAACCGGACGAGCTAGCCGGGACGTTCGCCGAAGTAGGTCCGGGCGACGTTGGTGGTGTTGGCGTGCGTGAAGCCCCTGCGCTGCGTGGCCCTGACGGCCGTATCGACGGCCTTCCAGTCCTTGCCTGCCCTGTAGTGCGTGGGGACGGCGGAGACCTCGGACTGGACGCGGCCGTCGGACAGCTGCCAGTAACGGGCGTTGGGGGTGCGCAGGTCCTCGAGTTCCTTGATCCGCTTCGCTGGAGCCGCGTCCCTGCCCTTGGGCAAGAGGTCATTGCGCGGCACACCCGTGTCCGGAAGTGCCGGCGGCTCGGCGGCCTCGGTGTCGTCCTCGTCCAGGCCGAGGAAGTTCCTGAACCCCTCGACGAGCCCCGGGCCGTCGCCCGGGGGTGCTGCGGCGAAAGCCGGCTGCGGCACACCGGTGGCGGCCAGCGCGACGACGCTGCTGACGATCAGCCAGCGCCGTGCACGTCTTCCCTGCATCGTCTCTCCCTCAACCTGTGGTCTCGGTCGTCAAGGGAGAGTTGTGGGGGAAATGAAATGAGCGTGTCAAGCGATCGGATATTCAAGACATCAGCTCCACTTGTGATGTGACGGAGCATCATGGACTGCGTTTCCGGCCGCCGCCGGGTGTCTCAGGTCGTGGCGCGGTCGCGGCATGTGCAGCGGCGGACGGGGCTGGGGCTGGTCGCGATCACGACAGCATCCGTGTCCGTCCGGACCGCCGCCCCGCACAGCCGGCGCCCGCTCAGGCAACTGTTCGCGGCCTCGGTCGGCAACACGGGCTGGAACGCTGACCGCGGCCGGTCAGCGCGCGGTGAGGAGGATCCACACCTGGCCGCGGGCGAAGTTCAGCCGCTCCCCCGCGGTGGTCGTGAACACCGTGTCGCCCGCCGCCGATTCGCGCTCCCAGCGGGCGTCGAAGGCACGGCCGTCGCGCAGGACGAGCGCCCGGCCCGAGCCGACCGTCTCGGTGTACGGGGACACGCTGCCGCCTCGGTCACGGAACTTGGAGGGGCGGACCTCGGTGTACTGGACGACCACCGTCGCCGGCGCGAGCCGCTTCCCGTCCGTGGTCCTGGCCGCGGTCCCGTCCATGGCCACCAGCCACCTCTTCTGAGCGGCGGACCAGGTGAACGCGTAACGGGCCGACGGGTAGCGCACCGTCTGCTCCGCGGTCGGCCGCCCGTCCGCGGGGGCGGCCCCGAAGCGCAGCCCGATGTCGGAGGCGTCGCTCACGCCACGGGCCGCGGCGAGCAGCTTCCCGGGAAGCAGATACAGGTTGTGCGGGGCCGGGCGGTCACTGCCGCGGACGTAGGCGTCCGGTGCCCTGCCGTGGGGAAGGGCGACGACAGGGGCGGCGTCGATGAGCGGCCCCAGCGCGGACTGCGCGCCGGAGTAGGCGAGCGCCGGCCGTCCGAACTGGCGCAGCAGTTCGAGGTCCGACTCGCGCGCGCTGCGCACGGGGCCGACCTGCGGCGGCAGCCGGGACGAGAACACGGCGAGGATACGGCTGAGGCCCGACTCGACCTGCTCGACGTAGACGAGGTCGGCCGCGTCGAGCCCGGTGTGGGGGCGTGCGGGGCGGACGTTGTCGATCTTGACGGCGAGCACCGGGGCCGGTTCGGCGGGCAGGCCGGTGAAGAAGGAGGTGCGCTGCTGCGCGGAAGCCGGCGGGCGGGTCGGCTCGGGGCGGTCGCCCCCGTCCGAGCAGCCGAAGAGCCCGAGCGTGAGGGAGGCGGCGGCGAGGGCGGCGACGGCCCCGCCGGCCCGTCTGTGGCGCTGTCCTCGGCGTGTCTTCATGGGCCCGGCTCTCGTTCCCTCAAGTGGACCACGAAAGACGGGGTGGCGACAGCCGGGACGGGGGCGGGCGTCCTGCGGGACATGGCCCTGGCCGGGGCGTCGAAGGCACGGCCGTACCGGCCGACGCCGAGGGCGGCTCTGGGCTCGCAGCCGACCGAGGGGACTACCGGGGCAGCCGGGTGCTCTGTCCGGTCGGACGACAACGACAGCAGGGAGCAGCCGACGCGGCTCTCCTCGTTCGCGGTCGTCGTGGACCGCTGAGACCGGCCGGCCGGGAGGCTAGCCGCGTGTGGCGAAACCCTGCAGCTCGAAGTCGAGCGTGCGGCTCACCTCGCGCAGCGTCTCCTCGGCGGTCTGCCGGACATCCGCGGGGACGTCGCCCCGCTCCTCGACCAGGCTGTCGTAGATCGGTGCGTCAGCCCTGTCTGCGGAGCTCACGATAGGTCCCTTCGTTCGGTTGCCCTGGGCTCTGCCTCGGGCACGGATCCGTGCGCCGCACGGGCTTCACGCGGTACTGCCGGAAGCAGGGGCCGAGTGTACGGGGTGGGCCCGCGCCACTTCGCCGTCGGCCCCCGCACCGGCACACCGCGTGACCGTCGGGGCACGCCTCATCACCGGGCTCCGGGCGCGCGAGCACCGGCCGATACGCGAGCGGTGCTCCGTTCGGGTGCATTTGCACACCGCGGGAGGCCCGGACGGCGCAGGACGAGTGACCGCCACACGGGCGTGTCGTTGGATCCTGCGTGAAGAAGATCACTTACTCAGCCGCCGCCTGTGCGCTCGCCCTGCTCATGCTGTCCACCGCCCCCGCCCACGCCGGTCACATCGGCCCGGCCGAGGAGTGCGGCGGGAGCGGCCAGGTCTCCGCCTTCCGTGTCTCCGGTCACGCGGAGGCGGACGCGGGCCCGGTGACCCTCGACGTGGGACAGACGACCCGGTTCGAACTGGACTTCCGCCCCGCGCGCTCCCACGCGAGCACCGAGCTGCACGTGCAGACCGAGGGCCGGTTCGGCCGGCTCGCGTACACGCGCGCCGCGGTCGGCGCCGTGACCGCAGGCAACCTCTACACCGTCGCGTACGAGATGGCCCCGCCCCCGCTGCTGGCAGGTCAGAACATCGACGTGCGCATCCACGTGACCGGCGACGACAACGCCTTGGAAGCGTGTGTGCAGTTGGACGTCCGCGTCGCGGGCTGACCGCCGACAGACGTCCGGCGCGCCCGGCCCGCTTCGGCATGCGCCTGCGGTGGCGCATGCGGCCCGACGGATCGTGGCCGCAACGCGCCGCGCAGTGCGTCACGTGACGCTTGATTCCGTACCGCCGCGCACGCGCGTCGTCCACCTCGACAACGGCCCGATCGTCCACGCGCACGGCTGGGCTCCGCTCGACGAGGGCGACCGCACGGCCGTCGTGCAGGCCGACGTGCGCGAACCGACGGCATCTGCGGCCACGCGGCCACCGGCCGGCTGATCGATTACAGCCGCCGGTGGCCGCGTCGTTCGTATGCCGCCTGCGTCCCGGACGAGACCGATCCGGGCGCGCTGGTGCGGCGCGTGGCCGTCGCTGCCTGGTGCGCTCAGCCTCGGGCGGCGAAGTTCTGGACCCACCAGGGGCCGTTGCCCTTGAGGCTGATGCCGACGCCGGTGTGCTCGAGCCGGCAGTCCATGATGTTCTCCCGGTGGACCGCGCTGCGCATCCATCCGAAGACTGTCTCGGTGGGGCCGGTCGGGCCCCGGTGGATGTTCTCGGCCCAGCGGTTCCACGCGTAGCCCCGGGCCGCCATACGGTAGCCGCCGTCGCGGCCCTCGGGGCTCTCGTGCTCGTAGTAGCCGCGGGCGGCCATGTCGTCGGCGTGTGCCTGGGCCGCGGCCTGCAACCGGTCGTCGATGCGCAGCGGCGCGCATCCGGCACGCCTGCGGTGCACGTTCACCAGGGAGACGATCCGCCGGGCCAGTTTCGTGGCCTTTCCGGGCGCGTCGTAGCTGTGAGCGGCCGCCTCCAGCCGCCAGCCGGCGGAGGCGCGCGGCGGCTCCTGACCGGCGGTGCAGCCGCCGAGCAGCCCGCTCGCGGCGACGGCGAGGGCCACCGCGGCCGTCGCGGCGGTCCGTACCGCGCCGGGGCCGCGCGGCCGGCCCCCTGCGCCTCCGGGCAGGGCGGGGCCGTCGTGGCGCTTCGGGTCCGCTCCCCTCCCCTGCCTGCGCGTCGCCCTCAGCATGCCCAGTCCTTGTCCAGGTCGAGGTCGCCCTCGCGGGCCTGGGTGAAGGAGAACCAGTTGCCGGAGTCGTCCCGGAAGATCGCCTCGGTGCCGTACGGGCGTTCCTGCGGCTCCTGCAGGAACTGCACACCGCGTGCCTTGAGCTTCTCGTAGTCGCCGTGGATGTCGTCGGTCGCGAGCACGCCCGCGCCCAGGATGCCCTTGGAGACCAGCTTCTTCATGGCCTCGGCGGACTCGGGGTCCATGGCGGGCGGGCCCGGGACCATGAGGGTGAGCACCACGTCCGGCTGGTCCGGGGCACCGACGGTGAGCCAGCGCATGCCGCCCTCGCCCATGGTCATGTCCGTCCGCACCTCGAGGCCCAGTTTCTCGGTGTAGAACTCCTTGGCCCGGTCCTGGTCCAGCACCCAGACGGTGGCGATGGCGAGACCCTTGATCATGGCGTGCTCCTGGGGAAGGGGTGTCCGTTGCCCTGCCACCGTAGGAGCTGTCCCGCTCGGGCAGCTTCTTCTCAGTTGCGGTCTCCGGCGCCCTTCCCCCGGACGGCTCCCTCGGGCGGGGAGAAGCCGCCGGCCCACAGCATCGCGTAGCACCCCGGTATGAGGGCGGCGCCGCGGCCGACGTGCCGCGCGCGGTACTCGCTGGGCGACAGGCCGGTCTGCCGCTTGAAACGGGCCGAGAACGTCCCGAGGCTGGTGAACCCCACGAGGGTGCAGATCTCGGTGACCGAGAGGTTCGCCGTGCGGAGCATCTCCTCGGCCCGCTCTATCCGGCGGCCCGACAGGTACTGGCCGGGCGTCTGCCCGTAGACCGCCTTGAACGCGCGCACGAAGTGGTAGCGCGAGTACCCGGCGTGGGCGGCGACCGTGTCGAGGTCGAGCGGCTCCATCCAGTCGCGGTCCATCGCGTCCTTGGCGAGCCTCAGCTGCTTCAGGTGGGCCAGGTTCGTCACGTCCTCATGCTGGCACGCGGCGCTGACACAGGCACTGACCTGCACGAACCAAAGGAATCGCCCGCCGACCGGGCGGAAGGAACATCCGGTCGAATATCGTTGTTGTGTCCGAAAAGAGGCCATTGGCGTGATCGGCGTGCCCACGCCGGAGCGCCGGCCGCTCCGCCCGGCTGACGATCCGGATTTCCATGACTCTTCTGCGAGCTGTTCCCCTCGCTCTCGCGAGCGTGCTCGTGACCGTACTCGCCGGATGCACCGCGGCCGCGGACGGCAGCGCCTCCGCGGAGCCCCGGGCGGGCGGCGGGGCACAGGCCACGGTCGAGCGCCCCGCCGCCGCCTTCGCCTCTACCGCCACGACACCGACCGAGCCCGCGACCAAGCCGGCGGCCGCCACGCCCGCCCCCGAGCCGCCCCGGCCGCGGACGGAGACGGCGCTGCTCTCCATACCGTCGATCGGGCTGAAGGAGCTGAAGGTCGTCCCGTACGAGGGCACGACCGACGACTGGCCAGGCACCCGTATCCAGGACCGCGGCGTGGGCGCCAGCCCGTACGGGGAGAACGGCGGCGTCGGCCCCGGCGAGGTCGGCAACTACCTGGTCACCGCCCACCGCCTCTCGGCGGGAGGCCCGCTGCGCGATCTGCCGGCGCTCGCCGAGGGCGAATCGGTGTTCGTCCGCGCGGGCGGCCGCGTGTACGAGTACGAGATCACCCAGAGCAGGACGACCTCCTTCCGCTCCGAGCGCTCCCTCGCCGAGCAGCGGGCGGCCGTTCCCGGCCGTCCCGGCGAGCGGCCCGTCAAGGCGATGATCACGATCTCGACCTGCGCGACCCCGGAGGACAACGCCGCGGGGAACTTCTGGCGTGACGACCGGGGCAACCCCGAGCACCGCATCGACAAGGTGGGTGTGCTGCGCAAGGCCGAGCCCGCCCGCTGACGTCGTGGTCGCGCACCGCACGGGACGGCGTGCCTACATGCCGCCGGCGACACGCAGCACGGCGCCCGTGGTGAAGGACGCGTCGTCGGAGAGCAGCCAGGCGACCGATCCGGCGATCTCCTCGGGCCGTCCCGCCCGGCCGAGCGGAATCGTGCCCGCGAGCTTGGCGGGGCGCTGCGGATCCTCGTGGAACTCGGTCCAGATGACGCCGGGCGCCACGCAGTTGACGCGTACGCCGTCGGCGGCGACCTCCTTGGCCAGACCCACCGTCATGGCGTCGACTGCCGCTTTGGTCGCGGCGTAGTGCACGTACTGGCCGGGGCTGCCGAGGGTGGCGGCCGCCGAGGAGATGTTCACGACGGCCCCGCCGCCGGACGCGGTCATGTCCCGCACTGCGCGGCGCGCGCAGAGCAGATAGCCGAGCACGTTGACCTCCAGGGCGTGGCGCATGCCCTCGGCGTCGGCGTCGGCGAGGCGGCCGTTGGGGCCGCTGACACCGGCGTTGTTGACGAGGCCGGTGACGGCGCCCAGTTCGGCGGCGCGGTCGAACAGGCTGTCCACGGACGTCTCGTCGGCGGTGTCCACGCAGACGGCGAGCGCGCGCCTTCCGGCGTCATTGACCGCCTTGACGACGGTCGACGCGGCGTCTTCGCCGGACCGGTAGCCGACCACCACGTCGTGGCCCTCGGCTGCGAGGCGTACACAGATCGCGGCGCCGATGCCGCGGCTGCCGCCGGTGACGACGGTGAGGTGCTGGGTCAACGGAGCCTCCGGGAACGCGATCGGGCTGCTCCGCGACTGTAGTTGGCGGTCCGCCGCCCTCGGCCGGTGGCCCCAACGGTCGCACGGTGACGCGGACCGGGCGCGCCGACGTGCCGTCCGTCCGCGTGAACCATGAGCTCCGCACGGGCGGATGCGGGCCTCTCGGCGGCAACGGTCATGGATGCTCCTTGATCAGAAGCCCCGCCACGGGGCGTCTCGTTCTCACTCAGGAGTTCTGCATGAGCCTTCGCCGCTCCCTGTCCGCCGCCGTCGGCGCCGTGACCCTCGTGCTCGGCATGTCCGGTGTCGCGGCCGCCGCTTCACCCTCGGTCGCCGCCATGAATCCGTGCGGGTTCTACGAGACGTCGAGCGACGCCTTCTACAACCACTGCACGGGCGACGGCTCGCGCGTGATCGTCGAGATCGAGGTGTGGGGGCCGAACTACGAGTGGTGCCTGGGCCCCGGTGACACCTGGCTGGGCGCGGCGAGCAGGATCGACGGGGCGTTCTACACGGGCCGCACCTGCTGATCCGGGTACCCGTTGCGCGCCGCGCGCAAGTGAAGGGGCGCACCCGCGCAGGGGGTGCGCCCCTTCCCGCGACATGACGGCCCGGATCAGCTCTGGTAGCGGTCCTCGTCCTCGTCCAGCATCGCCTGGCGCGGTTCACGGCCCGCACGGCCGGGCTCCCGCTCCTGCCGGCCGCGCTCGTCGGACTGCTGCCGGCCGCGCTCCTGGGACTGCCGGCCACGCGACTTGGCGTCGTCCATGCGCTTTTGCGCCTCGTCCCTGAGCTGTTCGGCCTTGTCCCTGAACTGGTCCTTGATACCCATCAGTCTCTCCTTCGAGGTGGGGGATCTGGGCGCGTTCAGCCTCGCACGACCCGACATCACTCGCATGTCCACCGAAAAACGAGCAGGTCCGGCATGCTTTCCGGCCCCAGCGGACACCATTACGCGCCCCCACGGCCCCCGGTCCGCCGGGTTCTGCGCGTGGTCTTCGCCCCGAAAGGACGCCCGGCGTGCGGGCGGACACTGCCTGGTGGGAGCGCGGAACAGGTGGGTAGGAAAGGGCCCATGACTACTCTCGGCGTGGTGTTCCGGCCCCAGTTGCCCCCTGAACGGCTCCGTGGCATGGCCCGCGCGGCCGATGCTGCAGGTCTGGAGGAGCTGTGGCTCTGGGAGGACTGCTTCCTGGAGAGCGGCATCGCCACCGCGGCGGCCGCACTCGCGTGGACGGAGCGACTGTGCGTGGGCGTGGGCCTGCTCCCGGTCCCGTTGCGCAACGCGGCGCTGGCCTCGATGGAGGCCGCCACGCTTCTGCGCCTCTTCCCCGGGCGCATCAAGCTGGCGCTCGGGCACGGTGTCCAGGACTGGATGGGCCAGGTCGGTGCGCGGGTCGAGTCACCCCTCACGCTGCTGCGCGAGCATCTGCTGGCGACACGCGCCCTGTTGGGCGGTGAGCGGCTGACGGTGGAAGGCCGTTACGTGAAGCTCGACGGCGTCGCCCTGGACTGGCCGCCACTTGCCGCGCCGCCGGTGCTCGCAGGTGCCCGCGGGCCCAAGTCGCTGCGGCTGTCGGGCGAAGCGGCCGACGGGACGGTCCTGGACGCGAGCGTACCGGCCGACGGCGTGCGCCGAGCCCGGGAACTGATCGACGAAGGGCGGGCTGCGGGCGGACGCACCGGACCCCACCCTGTCGTCGTCTACCTCCACACCGCGACCGGCCCCGGGGCCGCCGGCAGGCTGCGGGGCGAACTGGCCGGTTCCCCGGAGGAGTCGGCGTCCGAGCTGGGTGTCGCCGGGGACGCGGGTGCGGTGGCCAAGGCCGTGCAGCGGCTCGCGGACGCCGGGGCCGACACGGTGGTGCTGCAGCCGACCGCCGACGAGCCGGACCCGGAGGGCTTCGTACGGTTCGCCGCGGAGGAGGTCCGTCCGCTCGTGCCGTGACACCGGTCGGGGCAGCCTCCGGGATCCTGGGGTCAGTGGCGGTGCCGGGCGCCGGGGGGCTGCCTGCTGATGCGCACCAGCCGGTCGAAGTCGACGGCGACCCCGCGCAGCAGCAGGTCCACCAGCGGACGTGCGGACGTCTCGCCGACCGGCCCGTCCCCGAACAGCGCCCGTTGGTAGACCGTCGACGCGAGCAGGTCGACGAGCAGTTCGGGATCGACGTCGTCGTGCAGATCGCCGCGGTCGACCGCGCGCCGCACGGCGACCGCCGCGGCTCGCCTGCTGGGCTGCACGACGGTCTCGATCAGGCGGCGGTGAAGCGCCGGGTCGCGCGCGCAGTCGGCCAGCAGCGGTGCGAGGACGCCCGGTGGGAGCCGGTCGTGCAGCGCCTCGGCGAGCAGCCTGACGCTCTGGGTCAGATCGCAGCGGGTGCAGCCGTTGTCCGGGACCGGGGGCGTGACGAGGACCGAGGCGAGGGCATCGATGACCAGATCCTGCCGGACCGGCCACCGGCGCCTGATCGACGGCTTCGTCGTGCCCGCCCTGGCGGCGACCCGCTCCAGGGCGAATCCCGCGTACCCCTGCTCCCGCAGCACGTCGAGGGTCGCGGAGAGTACGGCGGCGTCGATGGCCGGGTCCCTGGGCCGCCCCCGGCGGGGCTCAGTCCGCGGCATCCTGCGGGTACCAGCGCAGTTCGACCGTGTTGCCGTCCGGGTCCTGCACGTATATCGACTGCGCGCTGCCGCGGGCGCCGTAGCGGTCGACAGGGCCTTCGAGAACGGTGAACCGGCCGGAGTCGACGACCTCCTGCCAGTCGAGCGGATCGACGACGAGGCAGATGTGGTCGACGTTGGACTCGCCCCGGGGGCGGCTGACCAGATCGATGATGGCGGTCGGGCTGATCCGCGCCGAGGGGAAGGGCGCCTTGCCCTCGCGCCACTCCTCCACCCTGACCGGCTCCAGACCGAGGGGTCCGCAGTAGAACTCCAGCGCGCGCTCGACGTCCTGGACGTTGAGCACGAGGTGGTCGAAATCCTTGACTCGCATCCCGTTCTCCCCTGTTTTCGTTCCGTCTCGGAACGGATCGTAACAGCATCGGCACCGCTTCGAAAAGGGCCGCGATCCCGCCGCCCTCGTTGATCCATTCGCCGCTTCCGTCATTGTTTAGCCGTCATTCATCCGGCTACCCGCCGCCGGAGGGACGTCGTGGAAGGGAGGAAGAGAGTGATCACCCGAGACCAGATCCCGCATGTGCTGGACCACCCGGTGTACGACGCCGAGGGCCACAAGGTCGGCAACGCGAAGCACGTCTTCGTCGACGACGTCACAGGAGAGCCGGACTGGGTCAGCGTGCAGACCGGCCTCTTCGGCACCGGCGAATCCTTGGTGCCCATCGGGGACGCCACGATGGTCGAGGACCATCTCGAGGTGCCCTACCCCAAGAACAAGATCAAGGAAGCACCCGACGTCGACGTCGACGCCCGTGGGCACCTTTCCCGGCACGAGGAGGAGCGCCTGTACCGGCACTACAGCGTCGAATGAGACGCCGACCGGGAGATCGCCGAGGCGCCGAGCACGACGTCACGCCGTACGGGGAGCGGCCCCGCCGCCCTTACTGCAGTTGCTCCAGCCTGCGCTGGAGCAACTGCAGTGCGCCGCGCTGACGACCCGGCACGCGCCGGCGCAGCCGGACGAGTTCCGGCGCGAGCCGACGCGCCCGCGCGGCGTCGCGGACCTGTTCCCACTGATGGTGTGCGCGGTCCACGGCTCCCTCGACGTCGGGGTCGTCCGCGGTCTGCTGCCGTCGCAGCCGGGCGTCGGCCACCGCCATCCACAACTCGCAGCTGCGGGCGGGATCGCGGGCGAGGCGGGCGAGGTCGGCCCGTACCTCCAGCCAGTGCAGTGCCTGCACCGACCCGGGTCCGTACACCCGCAGGGCCTCGCCCTCACACGCGGCCGCGGCAGCGGCGGCCTCGGCGTGCCGCCCGGCGCGTGCCGCGGCGAGGATCGCCGGGTGCGGATCCCCGTCGCCACAGCGGGCCACGCCGATCGCAACCGAGGAAGGCGTGGCCGGGGGCGCGGGCGGCTGTGCGGGCGCGGGGGACGGAGTCGTGCGCGTCTCGGCCGCAGGCGTCGCGGGCGGCTGGGAGGCGGGGCCGGCCGCGGGAGCAGGCGCAGGCGCGGGTGACGAGGTCGTCCGCCTCTCGGCCGCAGGCGTCGCGGGCGGCTGGGCGACGGGCAAGGGCACGGGAGCAGGGGCCGGGGGCTCGGCGGTGGGCGCAGGAGCGGGCCCGGCCTCGCTCAACACCGCCTCGGGCGCGGGCCCTTGAGCGGCCGGCTGGGGGTCACGGAGCCCGGTCGCGAGCGCAGGCCCCGGTGGCGGAACCTCGACGGGCACGGCCCCGCCTACGGGCCCTCCAGCCGCCGACGCAGGCGCGGGTGACGGGACGTCGACGGGCACGGGCACGGGCTGATGCGACGCCGCCGGCGTGCCGTGGGTCGCCGTCGGTATCGGCAGCGGGAACAGCAGGGCGCCGGCCGGGTGGTCGGACTCCGACGCGGCCTGCTCGTGCAGCTGCGCGAAGGGCGGCCGGGCGCCGCTGCGCCAGATCGTGGCCATCGCCTTGAGGTACGCCGGCGGCACCACCGTACGGCGGCCGGGGGCCGGTGCGATCCTGCCGTACAGCAGCGTGCCCGGGCCGAGCCCGGCGCGGCCCTCTCGCACCTGCTGCCATGCCGCGCCGTCCGCGACCAGGTCGACGACCACCGTGGTCGTCCCCGGCCGGCGGGTCCTGAGCTCCCCGGCCAGCCAGTGCCACGGCAGCGCCGTGTACCGCACGGTCGCCGGGGTCGTACGGGCGAGCGCGAAATGCAGCAGTTGCTGCTTGCGGTCGACGTGCAACTGTCCCGCGAGGTAGAGGAACAGCGGCCCCTCGGCCGCGGCCGCCGCGCGGATGCGGGTCAGCACGGTCTGCGGATCGAGCGGATCGGCGAGCTCGATCACGGTCGCCGCCGCGCCCGTCGTACCGGTCAGCACAGAGGCGGGTACGGCGGCGAGCGCGGGCAGCACGGACGTCGCGTCCACAAGACGGCCTTTGCCGGCCGGAGCCGCTGCCAGCAGCAACGCGGTACCCGGCGCCGAGTTCTCCCCAGTGATCACCACCTCAGCACCGTAGCCGCTGTCCTGACGTTCTGGCCAAGCGACGCACACGGGGCCGGCCGGTCCGGCCGGAACACGGCTCCCCGGTCGGACTCCCGGTGCGTGAGTCGGCCATCGTCACAGGAAGTTGGAGCTCGTCGACGACGACCCGCCGACAACTGCCGAACGGTGCGCGCCGCCCCGGGCTCCCGCACCCCGCGCGGGACGGCGCCGGTTTGAGATCCCCCCCTGACGGCAACCCGCTTTGTGCAGTCGTACCGGCCGTGCGCCGACGCGAGACCCAGGAGCCGCACCATGGACCATTCCCGTGTGCCCGTTCTCGAAGCCCTGGCGGATTTCCACCGGCGCGGGGACACCGTCTACGGCCCGCCCGGACACCGGCAGGGCCGAGGCGTCGACCCGCGCGTGCTGGAGGTGATGGGCGAGGGCGTGTTCCGTTCCGACGTCCTGTCCCTCAACGGGCTCGACGACCGCCGCGAGTCCCAGGGCGTTCTGGACCAGGCGCAGGAGTTGATGGCGGACGCGGTGGGCGCCGAGCGGGCGTTCTTCTCGACGTGCGGCAGTTCCCTGTCGGTCAAGTCGTCGATGCTGGCCGTCGCGGGGCCCGGCGAGAAGATCCTGGTGTCCCGCAACGCCCACAAGTCCGTGATCGCGGCGGTCATCGTCAGCGGCGTCGATCCCGTGTGGGTGCACCCCGCCTTCGACGCCGAGCGGAACCTCACGCACCCGCCGGAGCCGGACGACGTGCGGCAGGCCCTGGCGGAACACCCCGAAGCGAAGGGCATGCTGCTGATCACGCCGACCGACTGGGGGTCCTGCGCGGACATCGCGGGCGTGGCCAAGGTCTGCCACGCGCAGGACGTGCCGCTCATCGTCGACGAGGCCTGGGGCGCGCACCTGCCGTTCCACGACGGCCTGCCGGCCTGGGGCATGGACGCGGACGCCGATCTCGTCGTCACGAGCGTGCACAAGATGGGCAGCGCCGTCGAGCAGAGTTCGGTGTTCCACCTCCAGGGCGACCGCGTGTCGGCCGACGCGCTCAAGCAGCGCGAGGACCTTCTCGGCACGACGAGCGCCTCGTCCCTGGTCTACGCATCCCTGGACGGCTGGCGGCGGCAGATGGTGGAGCGGGGCCACGAGCTCATCGACGGCGCTCTGCGCCGCGCGCGTCGTCTGCGGGAGGCGGTGGCCGCCGTGCCGGGACTGCGGCTGATGGGCCCCGAGATCGTGGAGTCGGGCCACGCGGCCGATCTCGATCCGCTCAAGATCGTGGTGGATGTGCGGGAGCTGGGCATCAGCGGCATGCGGGCCGCCGAATGGCTGCGCACCAACTGCCGTGTGGACATGGGGTCCTCGGACACCTGCCGGATCAGCGGCGTGATCACGCACGCCGATGACGACCGGACCGAGGAGCTGTTCCTCGACTCGCTGAAGCGGCTGGCCGAGGCCGCCGGGGCCGGTGCCGTCGACGGCGGGCCTCCGGTGGCTCTGCCGGTGCCCGGTGCGCTGGAGCTGGAGCAGGTCATGCTGCCGCGCACGGCGTTCTTCGGCCCTGCCGAACAAGTTCCCGCCTCGCAGGCCGTGGGGCGTGTCGCCGCCGAGATGATCAGCCCCTATCCGCCCGGTGTTCCGGCCGTGGCCCCCGGCGAGCGCATCACGGCCGAGGTGATGGACTATCTGCGCAGCGGGGTGGCCGCCGGGCTGCTGGTCCCCGACGCCGCCGATCCGTCGATGGAGACCGTGCGGGTCGTGGCGGCCTGACACGGCGGCCTGAGTCCCCTCGCCTGCGGCGAGTTGCCGTGGTGAGTCCGGGAAGGGCGGCTTCCGGTGGCCGCGGCAGCCGCGCCGCCGGGCCGCGCGGAGTGAACCGGCGCGGCCCGGGCGTGCTCGGGCGGGTCAGGCCCCGGGCGCGAGGCTGTAGACGCCGTACGCGAAGCCGTCCGCCGTGATCGTGCCGTCCGCGATGCGGACGCCCTGTGCCTCCAACGGGCGGGCGCCCGCGGTACGGGACTCGTCGACCGTGATCTTCGCCGGGGCCGCACCGGGGTTCACGATCACGAGGTACCGGCCGCCGCGTACATGGACGAACGGGTAGCCGGTGTGCAGGATTTCCACCGAACCGTAGGGGCCGAGCTCGGGTGACCGGCGGCGCAGCGCGATCAGGCGGCGGACCAGGTTCAGCAGCGAGGCGTCGTCGGCCCGCTGGGAGGCGACCGAGGGGCGGGCGGGGTCCGGGTCGAGGGGCAGGTAGAGCGCGTCGGCCGGTGCGGTGGAGAAGCCGGCGTTCTCGGTGTCGTCCCACTGCATGGGGGTGCGGGAGCCGGCGCGGTTGTAGCGCGGGCCGAGGACGCTGCCCTCCTTGTCGGGCAGACCGGGGACGAAGCGCATGCCGATCTCGTCGCCGTAGTAGACGGCGGGGAGAGTGGGCCAGGTGAGCTGGAAGGCGAAGGCGGCCGGGAGCTGCTCCGCCGTACGCGGGCCGCAGTTGAGGCGGGAGAAGTCGTGGTTGGCCGTGGGCAGTGCGGTGAAGCCGTTGTCGCCGATGGCCTCCCCGGCCGACTGCCATGCCTCGACGAAGTGGGCGGGAGTCCCCTTGCCCTCGGGGTCGAAGAAGCAGTCGACGGGGTCCCAGTCGTCGTTGTCCGTGCCGGTGCGGTTGTTCCACAGGGAGCGCAGGGGGCGGCCGTTGGTAGGTCCGCCGAACTGGAGGAAGAAGTCCGCGTGGAAGCCGGCCGGCACGGAGACCGCGGGGTCGCCCCACTCGGACAGCAGCACGGCCTCGGGATGGGTGCGGTCCAGCCACTGCCGCAGCTCGGTCCAGATCGCGGCGGTCTCCCGCTTGTCCGGGTCGTCCTTGACGAGCGAGGCGGCCATGTCGACGCGGAAACCCGCGAGGCCGAGCCGGAGCCAGTGGTCCATGACGTCGCGCAGCGCCTGCCGGTTGGCGCGCGGCCCGTCGGCGTCGGGGCTCTGCCGCCACGGTTCGGCCGGATCGCGCCGGGCGTAGCCGAAGTTGAGGGCCGGCTGGGAGTCGAAGAAGTTCGGCAGGTACGCGCCCGGGCGGCGGCCCGGCGAGGCGACGAAGCCTTCGGGGCGGTCGCCGTCGGTCCAGATGTAGCGGTGGTCGGCGGGGTCGTCGGCCGACGCGAGGAACCAGGGGTGGCGGTCCGAGGTGTGTCCGGCGACGAGGTCGAGCAGGACCCGGATGCCCCGGCGGGCCGCCTCGGCCACGAGCCGGGCGAGGTCGTCGTCGGTTCCGTAGCGGGGGGCGAGGGCGAGGTAGTCGTCGATGTCGTAGCCCGCGTCGCGGAAGGGAGAGGAGAAGCACGGGTTGAGCCAGACCGTGTTCACGCCCAGCCAGGCGAGGTGGTCGAGGCGGTCGGTGATGCCGTTGAAGTCGCCGATGCCGTCGCCGTTCGAGTCGGCGAAGCTCTGCGGGTAGATCTGGTAGAAGACGGCGTCGGCCAGCCAGGCGGGGGCGGGTCGGAACGTGGTCATGGAGAGGGTGCAGCCTTTCGTTGCGGCGGTGTGCCGTGGCCGGGGTCAGCCCTTGACGGCGCCGGAGGTCAGGCCGGACACGACGGCCTTGCGGAAGACGAGGACCAACAGGGCGATGGGCAGGACGGATACGGTCGCGGCGGCGAAGATCGTGCCGTAGGGGACGTCGTACTGGTCGCCGAACAGGGCCATGCCGACGGGGATCGTCCGATAGGCGTCGGCACTGTTCAGCGTGACGGCTATCAGGAACTCCGTCCAGCACGCCGTGAAGGTGAACACGCCGGCCGTGAACACGCCGGGCCTGGCCTGCGGCAGGATCACCGAGACGATGGTACGGACCGGGGAGGCGCCGTCCATCCAGGCGACCTCCTCCATCTCCTGGGGGACGGACAGGAAGTAGTTCCGCAGGATCCAGATCGCGAACGGCACGTTGAGGGCGACGTAGACGACGATCAGGCCCTGGTGGCTGTTGAGCATGCCCGTCTCGCGCATGAGCAGATACAGCGGTGCGGCCAGTGCGATCGTCGGGAACAGGGAGATCATCAGGAGGGCGACCATGATGGGCGTCCTGCCGCGCACCGGGAGCCGTGCGAGCGCGTACCCGGCGAAGGTGGCGAGGGCGAGGACCATCACAGTGGCGATCACCGACACGAGCACGGAGTTGGACATGTAGGTGCCGAAGTCGTAGCGGCCGAACGCCTCCTCGTAGTTCTCCCACGTCATGTCCTCGGGCCATGGCGTCGGCGGATCGGCGGCGATCTCCGTGCGGGACTTCACCGACCCGGCGAACATCCAGTACAGCGGGGCCGCGACGAAGGCGGCGATCAGCAGGGCCGCGGCATGCGTCCACGTGGGCCGCGGGCGGCGTCGGATCGTGCTCTTCATGCGGTCTCCTCCGCGTCGCCGACCTGAGTGCGGAAAGCCCGCAGGAAGACGAGACAGCCGGCGAATACGAGCGCCGCGGTGGAGGCGGCGACGGCGGCTCCTGGGCCGAAACTGAGGTTCTGGAACATGACCTGCCAGCCCAGCAGCGCCAGCGACTGCGTGGCGTCGCCCGGTCCCCCGCCGGTCAGGACGAACGGCAGGTCGAAGATGCCGAAGGCCTGGAGGATGCGGAAGAGGACGGCGATCGCGAGGGTGGGCCGCAGCAGCGGGAGCCGCACGCGCCAGAAGATCGTCCACGCGTTCGCCCCGTCCATACGGGCCGCCTCGGTGACGTCGCCCGGCAGCATGACCAGTCCCGCGAGCACGATGATCGCGACGAACGGGGTGGTCTTCCAGATGTCGGCGACGCTCATCGCCAGTACGGCGGGTACCGGCGTGCCCAGAACGTTGACCTGGTCGCCGGTGACGGCTTCGACGACGTACGACAGGACGCCGTACACACCGTTGTAGACGTACGCCCACAGCTGCGCCGACACGACGGTGATCATCGCCCAGGGCAGCAGGAGCAGTGCCATCATCCAGCCCCGGCCGTCGGTCAGCCGCTCCAGGACGAGCGCGACGGCCGTGCCGAGGACGACTTCGGCGAAGACGGTGCCGAGGGTGTAGAGCACGGTGAACAGCAGGGCGTGCCGCCAGCGTTCGGAGGCGAACAGTTCGGCGTAGTTGTCGCCGGTCGGCGCGCCGAGCCGGAAGCCGGATCCGGTCACCTCGACCTCGGAGAAGCTCATGGCCAGCGAGAACAGGATGGGGAAGACGGTCACGGCCACGACGGCGAGCAGGGCGGGTGAGGCGAAGCCCCAGCCGAGCCGGGAGAGCCTGCGGTCGCGGGCGGTCCTGCCCCGCCGGGCCGCCGCGGAGGCGGGCGGCCGCGGCGGGCGGGACTTGGCCGCCGGGGCGGCGGGCGGTGCGGTGGTGCCGGTCACAGTCCGCCGCCCCCCAGGGCCTCGCCGATCTCCTTGTCGGCCTTCTTCAGGGCGTCCTCGACGGAGGCGGAGCCGGCGAGAGCCGCGTTGAGGTTGCTGTAGACGGCCTTGCTGACCTGGGCGTAGCGGGGGGTGTTGGAGGGGCGGGAGACGAGTTCGGTCGTGGCGGCGGCCTGCAGCACGGGCTGGCCCGCGGCGAGGTCCGGGTCGGTGAGGACGGCCTCGTTGGCGGGGATCATCGAGTTCCGCGCGAGGATGGTCTGACCCTCGGCACCGGTCATCCACGTGACGAAGGCGAGGGTCGCGCCGAGGTTCTTCGAGTGCGGATTGACCATCATGTTCCAGCCGCCGATGTTCGACGAGCCGGGCGAGGGGTGGCCCTCGAAGGTGGGCATCGCCGTCATGCCGACCTTGCCCTTGACCTTGGACACCTCGGGGTTCTCGGACTCGCCCCAGGCGTAACCCCAGTTGCGGTGGAAGGCCGTCTGGCCGCTGGTGAACGCCTGCAGGGACTGGGCCTCCTGGAAGGAGAGCATGGCCTTGGGCGCGATGCCCCGGTCGAGGAGCGAGCGCATGTATCCGAGGGCCTTGCGGTTCTCGGGCGAGTCGATCCGCGACTTCGTGCCGTCGTCGCTGACGGTGGCGCCGCCCGCGGACGCGGACAGCTCGGCCCAGTCGGCGGTCAAGCCCTCGTAGTTGGCCCACTGGGCGGAGTAGCCGTACGTGACGTCCCCCGCGTCCTGGAGCTTCTCGGCCGTGGCGGCGAGCTCCTCCCAGGTCTTCGGCACGGGCAGCTTGTGCTTCTCCAGCAGGTCCTTGCGGAAGAAGAGGAATCCCTCGTCGGTGAACAGGGGCGCGGCGAGGTGCTTCCCCTCGTGCACGGTGCCGTCGGCGCGGCCCGGCGCGAACTGCTCCCAGTAGTCCTTCGGCAGGTACTCGTCGAGGGGCAGCGCGAGTTCGGCGTCCCCGAACTGGGCGGGCCACACGACGTCGCCGTTGTAGACGTCGATCTCCGACGAGCCGCCGGATATCTCGGTGGTGAGGGTGGCACGCACGGTGTCGGAGTTCGTCGGGGCCGCCTTGAGCGTCACCTTGATGTCGGGGTGCGCCTTCTCGAAGGCGTCGATGAGCTTCTGCGGCAGGTTGTCGGTGCCGAAGTCCATGGCGTACCAGGTGATGGCGCCCTTGGCGGCGCCGACGGGCTTCTTCTCGTCGGCGGCTTCGCCGCCGGTGGAACAGGCGCTCGCGGCGAGCAGGACGGTGGTGGTGGCGAGCGCGGTGACGGCTCGGCGCACGGCGATGCGCATGACGGCTCCTCGATGAGCACGGGGTGAGTTGAGGGAGGGGGTCAGGAGATCGGGGCGCGGACGGCCTCTCGGATGACGAGGCAGGCGGCTCCGCGCGCCCACAGGTCGTGGTGGACCGGATCGACGTGGAGGGTGCAGTCGCGGGCGGCGTCGGAGAACGCGTACGCCTCCAGGGCTCCGGTCATGGCCGGGCCGAAGAGGTCGTAGGCGACGGCGCCTTCCCCCGCGATGATGATCTTCTGAAGGTTGAGCAGGTTGCACAGGCCGGCGAGACCCCGGCCGAGCGCGGTGCCCGCCTCGGCGAACGCCGCGGCCGCGACGGCGCGGCCGGCTCCGCTGCCGTGCCGGGCGAGTTCGTGTGCCTCGGCGATGGTGGCGCAGCCGGGAACGCCGCCGTCGCGGATGTGGCGCAGGACGGCCCGCTCGCCGGCGAGGGCTTCGAGACAGCCTCGCCGGCCGCAGCTGCACATCGGGCCCGCCGGGTCGAGCGGCAGATGGCCGAGCTCGCCGGCCATGCCGCTGACTCCGGCGTACAGGGTGCCGTCGAGGAGGAGACCGCAGCCGATGCCGGGGCCCACGGTGACGACGGCGAACGAGTCGATGTCACGGCCCTCGCCGAACCAGCGTTCGGCGACGACCAGGGTGTTGACGTCGTTGTTGACGACGACGGGCAGTCCGGTCGCGCGGGACAGGGGGCCCGCGACGTCGACCTTGTTCCAGTCGAGCAGTGCGGAGTAGCGGCAGATCCCGGCGGTGGAGTCGACATGGCCGCTGACGCCGACACCGATGCCCAGCACCCGGTCGGCGGCCTCGGGCGCCTCGGCGAGCAGGTCCGCCGTGAGCCGCGCCGCGGCGGTGAGGGCGGTGTCCGGGGTGCTGTCGGCGATCGGCGCCTCGGCGCGGGCCAGCACCTTGGCGGCCATGTCGGTGACCACTCCGGAGACCTGCGCCGGCCCGATCTTGATGCCGACGACGATGTGCTTGTCGGCATTGACCTGGAGCATCCGCTGGGGCCGCCCGCGGCCCTGCGGCTGGGCGTCGGTCTCGCGCAGGTAGTCGTGCTCCAGCAGCGGAGGCAGCATCCTGGTCACGCTGGAGGGCGCGAGCCCCAGCCGCTGGGCGAGACCGGTACGGGAGATGGGCCCCGCGGTGAGCACGGTCGCGAAGATCTCCGCGCGGGTCTGCTCGCCGATGAGATCCGAGAAGGGGATCCGTGAAGGGCTCATCGCCCGTACCTCCGTCTGCCGGTGGACCGGTCCGCCGCGGTCAGCGGACGTCGATGTGGTTGAGCGCGATCGTCCCGGTGTCACCGGGCGCCCTGACGACGGTGATCAGGTTGTCACCGGCGGCGAGCTTGACCGTGCCGCTCATGGTGGCCCAACCTCCGCCCGTCGCGGGGAAGTCCACCCTTGCCGGGCGGGTCACCACGGTGTGGTCGGGCCTCTCCGCGCCGAGGGTCAGGGTGCCTCCGGCCTGCGAGGAGTAGCGGAGCGAGATCCGGTACGTGCCGGAGGCGCGGGCGCCGACGGCGAAGGTGACCGAGGCTCCGTCGCCGTCGATGTCCGCGTACCCCATCGCCTGGTGACCGGCGACGGTGTTGCCGAACCCGGCGCCGCCTCCCCAGGCCGCGAAGGCCGCCTGGTAGCGGGAGGTGTCGTCGGGCGTGACCTTGACCAGCAGGGTGCCGTGCGCGGGCAGGTCGGCGCGCACGGTGGACAGCCGGCCGAGGTCCTCGTGCCGCCACAGGTCCCGTACGCGGGCCGTGCCGTCGATGCCGAGTGCGGTGAGGTCGAGCGAGCGAGTGACGGGGCCGTCGGACCGGTTGAACAGGGCGACCGCCCAGGTGCCGTCGGGGAGCTGGCCGGCCCAGCGTTCGCTGTCGCGGCTGCCGGGGTCGACGGCGTAGGAGGTGGCGTTGTGGAAGTACGGCTTGCCGACCAGGCCCTGGTGGTGCAGGGCCAGTACCTCCGGGTTGGTGTAGGCCCACCCGTGGTCCGCGATGTTGCTGTGCAGGTCGGAGATGTTGAGGGGGGATCCGGCGAGTGTCATCAGGGAGATGCAGGTGCGCCGCTCGTCGTCGTTGGCGAACGTGTTCATCATCAGGAAGTCGCCGTCGAGGATGAGCTGGCCGCGTCCGGACCGGTCGGCGTAGCCGGTGAAGCCGAGGAACGGGTTGTGCCAGTTGGGCCAGGCGTCCTGCCAGTGCTGCCTGCCTCCGCTCAGCCGGTCCCAGCCGCCCTTGTCGGCGTCGGCGTTGATGCGGATCAGGTCGCCGTACCGGATCTCCGCCTCGGCGTGGTGGTACAGGTGCGGCATGACGAGGGACAGTTCGACGTCCTCGCCGGCGGCCTCATGCATCCAGCGCAGTGCGGTCTCGTAGTTGGCCCGGCCGTGCGGCAGTCCTACCGTGCCGATGTTGGCGTCGCGCCCGTCCTCGTACCAGGAGAGGAAGTCGATGCGCAGGTACGGGACGCCGAGGTCCTTGAAGTACTTCACATAGCCCTGGACGAACTCCTTGGCGCCGTCCTTGGTGACATCCACCCAGTAGAGGGTGTCGCCGCCGATGCCGCCGGCGAAGAAGTCGCCCTCGGTGACGATGTCGGCGATCCGGACGTCGGGGCGGCCCGCGACCGTCTTGCCGGGATCGGCGACGGCGGCGCGGTGCACCCACAGCGGGTTGTAGTAGACGCCGAGCGACATGTCACGGCTCTTCAGGTACCGGGACCAGTAGGCCCAGTCGTGCTGCCAGGAGTCGTTGTAGGTCGTGATGTAGCCGTTGCGGGTGGTGCGGGAGGATCCCTCGATCCAGCCGTCGGTGCAGGCCATGCGGTAGCCGTGCGGGGCGAAGTCCTTCGCCAGCCAGTCGACGTTGGCCTGCCACTCGGCCTCGGGGATCGGGGCGTTGTGCGGGAAGGCCCAGCCGTAGATGTTCCAGTACAGCGGGCCGGCGCCGGACCGGGTCCAGACGCTGTTGCGGGAGGCGATGGGCAGCGCGGCCGGGTGTGCGGCCCGCCGCGCGAGGGCCGCCGGTTCGGTGGCGTGGCTCGTGGACGCGGAAGCGAGTACCGCACCGGTGGCAGCGGCTCCGGCACCGGCTATGAGGGCTCGTCTGGAGATCGCCATGTTGTCTCCGTCCGTCGTCAGGGCCGGGGCGGGTGCCCCGGTTGCCTGCGGATGACGGGAGTGTGTCGCCTCTGTTTTTTGTGCGTCAAGCAAGAAAACAGCGCGTTATTCAACCGTGACGTCCCGCGGAGTGGCTCCACGCCCGATCGAGAACTGCGCCGAAATCAGGGCAATAGCTGATGGATCTCCCAGCAGCTCAGCGCTTTTGATTTCACACAGCAAGAAAAAATGCTGCCGCTCCCAGGAGGAGCGGCAGCATGTCCGCCGCCGGCCGACGGCGCCGTACCGGTCAGGCCGTGTGCAGCCTCAGCCCGTAGCGGGCCAGGATCTCGTTGACCGGCTGGTACCAGGTCTGTCCGCCGCCGCTGCAGTTGCCCCAGCCGCCGGACGTGACGCCCTGCGCCTGGTCACCGCTGATGAACGACCCGCCGGAGTCGCCCGGTTCGGCGCACACACTGGTCTTCGTCATCTGATGGACCGCGCCCTGGCTGTAGTTCACTGTCTCGTTCTTGGCGAGGACGCTGCCGCAGTGCCAGTGCGTCGTGGAGCCCGAGCGGCAGACCGAGGCGCCGACGGGCGCCTCTGCCGAGCCGCGCACCAACCGGTCGGGCACCGTGCCCCAGCCCAGTACCACGGGCACGGTCCACCAGCCGCTGCCGACGTTCACCCACGCGTAGTCGTTGTCCGGGAACGAGGACCCCTGGAACGTCCCGATGTGCGAGCCGTCCCAGCCGCGTACGGCCGCGCCCGGCCGCCCGCAGTGGCCGGCCGTCACGAAGCCGCCGTGCACCGAGAAACCGATCGAGCAGCGGACGTTGCCCGTGTAGTACGGGTCGCCGCCGACCGTCCCCGCGGCGAAGGTCCGCGGCGCCTCGGCCACGCTCCTGACCAGGACGGGACCGGCTCTGCGCGCACGGTCGAGGAATGCTTCGACATCGTTGTCCGAGCGCTGTGCACGGACGACGTTCACCACGATCCGGTTCGCCTCGGGGTCGACGTGCCAACTGCCCACTCCGTCGGGAGCGTCCAGCGCGTCGATCGCCCTCCTGGCCGCGTCGAGCCGGCGCGCGCTGTGCTCGACGACGCGGACGGCCGCGCCCGTGGCCCGGACGGCGGCCGCCCTGCGGGGGTCGGCCACGGCGACGGTCAGGCGTCCGCTGTCCGCGTCGAACCAGGACCCGCCGTACGCGTCCTGAGCGGCACGGCGCGCCCTCGGTTCGATCGCGACGGCGGCCCGTTCGGCCGCGAGTCGCTCCCGCGCCTGGCCTTCGGTGAGCCCCAGGTCCTTTTGCATCGCAGCGAGCAGACCCGCCGACACCGGTTCGCCGGTGGAGGGGGCGGGCTCCTGCGCCGCGGCGGGGTTCGCCACGGCCGACGTCCACGCGCCGAGGGCGAGGAGCGCGGCGAGGCCGGCGCGTACGACCGTCGTCGCGCGCCTGCCTCGGCCACGGCGTGATCCCGCACATATGGCTGTCATGCGTCTCACAGCGTTCGACCTTTCACTGGTTCCGACAGAGGTGGGGAGGAACAGATCGGGGTGAGAGCGCTCTCAGAAGCGCCCGGGCGGAGCGTAACCGAGCCAGCCGGGCAGGTCCATGCCAAGTACGGAGTCGTGCCGCAGATGTCCTGATCCCTACGGGAACCGGCCGTGAGGGAAATGTGTCTGTGCTGAGGACAGTCCGTGAGCCGGGCCCGACGACGACGGCCCGGGCAGGATGTCCGCCGGACGGGGGGACGCGATGAGCGTGTGGTCGGTACCGGGATACACCGAGTCCCGGGAACTCGGATCGGGGGCCGGCGGGCGTGTCGTCCTCGCCGTCCATGACGCCACCGGCGTGCCGGTCGCGGTGAAGTACCTCGGGGAACGGCTGCGCGGCGACGCGGCCTTCGTCCGCGAGTTCCGGGCGGAGGCGCGCGTGCTGGGCGCGCTGGAGTCGCCGTATGTCGTGCGGCTCTACGAATACGTCGAGGCACCGCACGGCGCGGCGATCGTGATGGAGCTGATCGACGGGACAGCCCTGCGGTCGCTGCTCGCACACGAGGGAGCGACCGGCCCCGAGGCGGCCCTGGTGGTGCTCAAGGGCTCCCTTCTCGGACTCGCCGCCGCCCACGGCGCCGGTGTCGTGCACCGTGACTACAAGCCGGAGAACGTGCTGGTCTCGGCCGACGGCACGTCCAGGCTGGTGGACTTCGGCATCGCGACCGGCCGTGGCAGCGCCCCCGGCGTGGCCGGCACGCCGGCGTACATGGCGCCGGAGCAGTGGCGGGGTGAGCCGGCCTCGCCCGCGGCCGACGTCTACGCGGCGACCGCGACCTTCTACGAGTGCCTGACCGGCCGTAAGCCCTACAGCGGCGACAACGTCGCCGAGCTGGCCCTGCAGCACATCGGCGCGCCGGTCCCCGAGGACGACACGCCCGAGGCGGTGAGGCCGCTGATCCGGCGCGGGATGGCGAAGGCGCCCGAGGACCGTCCGCAGACCGCGGCGGCGTTCGTGGCCGAACTGGAGGAGATCGCCGGGGCCGCGTACGGGCCCGGCTGGGAAGAGCGTGGCCGGCGCCGGCTGGCGGCGCTCGCCGCGCTGCTGCCCCTGCTGTTCCCGTCGGCCGGGGGCAGCGGGTCCGGCACGACCGCAGTGGCGACGACCTCCCTGGGCGCGCCCGGTGGATGGCTGACTCCGGCGCTGCGCCGGGCAGGTGCCGGGATCGTCGCGGCCGTGGTGGCCGTCCTGGTGGCCGTCGCCGCACGGGAGGGTACCGACGCGGGAGGGCGGACCGCCGCCGAGGCCGTGGCCACGACGACCGCGTTTCCCGGCGTGTCCGGTACGCCGGCCCCGGGGCCCGAGGGGTCCGTCGGTCCTGCACCGTCGCCGTCTGCCGCGACGCCCTGGCATCCGCCCTCGCCCTCGGGGAGCCCCGCGCCCGTCCCCACCGGCTCGCCCACGACAAGTGCCCCGCCCGCGCCCGGCGGGCCCACCGCGTGGCCCACCACCGAAGCGTCCACGGAGCCGTCCGCCGGGCCGACGCCCACGCCCGCCCCGGTGTCCGTGGAGTCCGTCTCCGTCACGAGCTTCCGCCGGACCGGCACGGCCACCGGATCCGCCTCCGTCGACGTCGCCACCAACGGCACGGGTCCGGTCACGGTCGTGGTCTCCTGGTACACCGGCGACACCGAGGGGCAGCTCGGCGCGCCGGACGGCTCGCAGACGTTCGAGCGCAGCGGCGCCACGCGGTACACCCTCCCGCTCACCCACGCCTTCCAGGGCGGGGGCTGCTACTGGGCCGTCAGCGCGTCCACGGACCCGGGGGCCGCGAACGGCACCTCCACCCGGCAACTCCTGACCGGGAGGGGGTGCACGGTCTCATGAACGGTCGGCTCGGCCCCCGCGCCGGCGAAGGCCAGGACGGCGCCCAGGACGACGAGTACAGCGCGACCGCCCTCGGCAGCCACTGGTTCACGCACCCCGAGCCGCAGGACGCCGTCGGCACACCCACCGCCGTGCTCGGCCGCCGGACGTCCGACGCCGCGCCGGACCGGATCGAGGGCGACGTCCTGCGGTTCGGGCCCGGGGTGACGGCGGCCGTAAGGCCCGCCGACGGCGCCGCGACGGCCGTCGACGTGTGGCACGGCAGCCTCGCCGGTGGGCCGCCGGCCGGGGGCCGGTCACGCCGCAACGGCCGCCGCTTGCGCGGGTGTGCGACGTTCGCCCTCGTGCTGCTGTCCGTGCTCGCGTTCCTGGCCTGGCAGCGCTGCGGGCCGGAGGTCGGCGTACGCGGCGTGGCGGTCCGGACCCCTGCCGATGGGCCCGGCTGCGACGGCACCGCCGATGTCCTGGGCGTGGTACGGACCGACGGCAGGCCCGGCACCCTCACCTACCGCTGGGTGCGCAGCGACGGCACGACGTCGGGGCCCCTGCACGAAGAGGTGGCGCGAGGTCAGAAGCGGGCGACAGTGCACCTGCTGTGGACCTTCCACGGCCGTGGCGAGTACCGGGCGCGCGCCGAGCTGCGCATCGTCTCGCCGTCACGGCACACGGCGTCGGCGCGGTTCGTGTACACCTGCCGCTGAGCCGGCGTGCGGACCCGGCTCGGCGCCTGACCGGCCTGTCGTGGCGGCCTGCCGATCTTGCCCGGTGAAAGATGGAACGGCGCACCCCTGATTCGCCTCTTGGATGCCGGACCATCAGTTTTCCGAAGGGCAGGGACGATATGTCCGTCGACGCATCCGGCGTGACCGTCGCGCCGGAACCGGGCGGGCTCGGCGCTCCTGATCGGCGGAACGGCCCTCGGCACGGGTGGGCGTCCTGGTGGGCCGCCTGGCCGTTCGCCCTGGCCGCGCTGCCGCTCGGTCTGCTCGGGCTGGCCTCGTGGTTCGGACGCCATGTACGGCCCGGCGCCGACGAGTGGTGCTTCCTCCCGGTGGTCCGTGACCACGGCGTGTCGGGCCTGATCGGCAAGTTCTGGTACACCGACAACGGGCGTCTGGGCAACGGCCTCCTGGTGGGTCTGTACGCCAAGTTCCCCGTCGCCGGGCACCAGTGGTTCGGCCTGGTCAGCGGCGTCCTGATGCTGGCGCTGCTGTGGGCCCTGACCGCGCAGGCGCTGCGCAGGACGGGCCAGTTCGTGCCGCGCGGGGTGCCGCTGCTCGTCGCCGCCATGGTCACGGCGGTGTTCCTGTTCGCCACGCCGAACACGTACAAGACGTTCTACTGGCCCGCCGCGTCCGTCTCGCACACCCTGGCACCGGTCCTGGCGTGCGCCGCCGCGCTTCCGCTGCTGCGCGCCCGGGGTCGCGCCGGGCGTGTCGCCGCCCTGGTGACGGTGGCGGTCGCGGGCGTGTTCATGGGAACGCTGTCGGAGGAGGCGTCGGTCGTCGCCCTGGTCGTGCTGTCCGGCGCCGTGCTGTGCGCCCCCCGCCTCTTCAGGCCCGGCGCACGGCGGTTCGCCCGCCTCTGGTCGCTCGCGGGCATGGCGGGTGCCGGCGTCGGCACGCTGCTGCTGGTGACGTCCCCGGGGTCGCGCAACCGGCGTGAGCGGTACGGCGCCGAGAGCACGTCCATGCTCGCCCCCGAATCGCTGCTGGGCTCCCTGCGCGGCTTCGCGCACATCCTGGCCACGGTGTTCTCGACCTGGCAGTACGTGGGCGCGGTGGCCGCGGGTGTGCTGCTCGGACTCGTGGCGCGCCGCCGGTCCGACCGGCCGTCGGTCCTCCTCCCGTGCCGGCCGCTGCCGGTCCTCGCGCTCGGCACGCTCGCGTACCTGGTGTCCGGGTACCTGTGCACCGTCATCACCTATCCCGTGTTCGGGGCGAGAGTGGTGACCACGGAGCGGACCTGGAACGACTATCTGCTGCTGTACATCGTGCTGCTGGTGACCGCGGGTGTGTTCCTCGGCCGCAGGCTGCGGCGGTACCGTCCGGGTGCCGCGACGGCGACGGCCGCGGCACTGTGCGCCGCGGCCGTGCTCGGGCTCGTGTCCCCCCTCGTCTCCCTCGGCCACGACATGCAGGTGCGGGCCGAGCGGTGGGACCGCCAGGACCGCTCGCTGCGGGCGGGCGCCGCGCGGGGCGCTGCGGAACTGCCGTACACGCCCGTGTCGGTGGCGAGGATGCTGGAGCCGTTCAGCAACGGCGGACGCCGGGCATGGCCCGCGCAGTGCGTCGCCGACTACTACCACCTGGAGAGGGTCACCTACTCGAAGCGGCTCCCCTGACGGACGCCTGGGACCGCGCGGTCGTCTCGTCGGTCTCGCGGACCACGTAGTGGGGCCGCCGCTTGGCCTCGTGGTAGATCCGGCCCACGTACTCCCCGATCACCCCGAGCGTGACGAGCTGGATGCCGCCGAGGCCGACGATCGCGGTGATCAGCGTGGCGTAGCCGGGTGTGTCGACGCCGTTGACCAGTGCGTTGCCGACGATCCAGGCCGCGTAGGCGAGAGCCGAGAGCAGCAGCCACAGGCCGCTGTGGATCGCCAGGCGCAGCGGACGGCTGTTGAAGGAGAGCAGGCCGTCGATGCCGTAGTTCAGCAGCCGCCGGCCGCCCCACTTGGACCGGCCGGCGGCGCGCTGCACATTGGTGTAGGTGAAGCTGACGGTGTCGAATCCGATCCAGGAGAAGAGTCCTTTGGAGAAGCGGTTCGACTCGGGCAGGGAGAGGATCGCCCCGACGGCGCGGCGGGAGAGCAGCCTGAAGTCGCCCGCGCCGTCGACGATTTCGACGTCCATGAAGCGGCGCACGAGGCGGTAGTACGCCTGGCTGAGCGCGGTGCGGATCACGCCCTCGCCGGTGCGGTCGCGCTGGGCGACGACCTGGTCGTAGCCGTGGCGGTGCAGTTCGAGCATCCGGGGGATCAGCTCGGGCGGGTGCTGCAGATCGGCGTCCATGAGGACGACGGCATCGCCCCGCGTCATGCGCAGCCCTGCGAGCATCGCGGCTTCCTTGCCGAAGTTCCGGCTGAAGGATGTGTACCGCACGCGGGCGTCCGCGGCGGCCAGGTCCTTGAGGTGCACACGGGTCCGGTCGTCGCTGCCGTCGTCGACGTAGCAGATCTCGAAAGTGGTCCCGGTCGACTCCAGAGCGACGACGAGGGCCTTGTGGAACGCCTCGATGACCTCGCTCTCGTTGAAGCACGGCACGACGACCGAGGTGTGGACCGTTGTCATCTCACTCCATGCGCTGTGATGCGGGCGGGCCGCGGCGTCGCGGCCCGTTGCACACGGTGAAGATGGCCGTCCGCCCGTCGAGGTTGCCTCCATGGTGGGACGTGCGCCGGTTCGTCACGGGGAGCGGACCGCCCCGGGCGCGTGTCGGCTGCCCCGTTCGGATGTATACCCCCTCGGCCGGACCGGCGGCCGCAGCGCTGACCTCGGGCACGGCTGTGTCCCTCCTCGACCCGCGAGCTAGCATTCCGGTCAGCGGAATATACTTTCCACGAAGCGACACAGGGTGGGGAGAAGGATCGTGACTGCACAGGCGGCGCTGGCGCGCCGGGCGGTGGCCGAATTCGTCGGCACCGCCGCACTCGTGACCGTCGTCGTCGGCTCCGGGATCCGGGCCGCGGAGCTCAGCCCGGACACGGGGACCGCGCTGCTGGCCAACTCGCTGGCGTCCGCGCTCGGACTCGGTCTGCTGATCGCACTCCTGTCCCCCGTCTCCGGGGCCCATCTCAACCCGGTGGTCACCCTGTGCACCTGGTGGTACGAGGGGCGGCGGGGCCGTGCGGCCGGCCGGGAGGCACTGGCCTACCTCGCGGCGCAGCTGGCGGGCGCGTCCGCGGGCGCCGTCCTGGCGGACGTCATGTTCGGCCGGCGCCCCGGTGTGTGGTCCACGCACCCGCGATCGGAGTGGCACCTGCTCCTCGGCGAGACGGTCGCCACGGCAGGACTGGTGCTGCTGATCACCGGTCTGCGGCGGACGGGCCGTGCCCGGTTCGCTCCCGTCGGCGTCGCCGCCTACATCGCCGCGGCGATCTGGTTCACCTCGTCCGGCTCGTTCGCCAACCCCGCTGCCACCGTGGGCAGATCCCTCTCGGACTCCTTCACGGGCATCGCACCGTCGTCGTTGGACGGATTCGTCGCCGCGCAGCTCGTCGGCGGCGCGCTGGGGGCCGGGCTGTCCGTGCTGCTGTACGGGCGGCCCCGGAGGCGGACCGCGGCGTCCGTGCGGCCCGCGGAACGCGCCTGCGGCTGCGGCCCGCTCGATCTGGCGTCGTGAACGGCGCGCCGCGACGGCGCCGCAACGGGGTCAGCTGTAGTCGATCTCGACGTAGTCGATGTCGGTGAACTCCACCTGCAGGCCTTCCGCGCGGCGGCCGCGGTCCTTGAAGTAGATCTCCTGGAGCCCCTCCGCCGCGATCTGCCGCAGCTGCCGTTCGCCCGCGCCCGCGTCCTGGGCGGCGAACAGGCGGGCCGCGTAGTCGGGGGGCAGGTGCTGGGTGACGCGGCGGATGCGGCTGTCGTCGGTGCTGCCGGGTGCCGCGGTGAAGCCGAAACGCGCCCGGGTCTCGATCACCAGCCCGCGCGCCGTCGCGGCCTGCCGACGCGCGCGCTGCTTCACCCGCGGCTGCCACAGCCGGCGCACCTCGGCGGCCATCCGCTCCGCGAGTTCCTTGCGCGGTCGTTTGATCTGGCCCTTCAGGTACCGCTCGACGGTGCGCTGGGAGACGCCCAGCTGTTCGGCGACCGCTCTGGTGGAGCCCTTGGCGCTCTTGACGAGGAATCGCACGCGGGCCTGTGCGCTCACCGGGATCGGACGGGTGGTGACCTTCTGCGCGGCCCGGTCCAGGCTGTCGCCGATCTGCCCCATGGCCTGTTCCTACTCTCCGTCGTCCGACGCGTCCGACCCCTTGATGTGCCGGGCCGGGTTGAGTCCCTGGTCCAGCAACTGCACCGCCCACATCATGGACTGCGTGCCCTCGTGCTTGACCATGCCCGGGCTCACCCCGAGGCGGAACGCTCCGGGTGCCGGCCGGCCGTCGGCCGTGTGCGGCAGGAAGTCCAGGGGGCTCGGCCCGTCCGACAGGTAGACCGCGCCGTCGGACAGCAGCGCGATCGCGCACAACGCGTCCTCGCCGAGCCGCAGATGGCCCACCGGGGCCGGGTCCCGCTGTGTGGCCAGGGCGGTCCTGAGGAGTTTGCGGTGCATGTTGACGCGGGCCGTCGCGATGACGGCGGCACGGATGTCGGGCCGCCACGTCGGCCGGGACAGCGCGGGCCAGGGCTCGCCCGGCCGGTAGGACGTGCCCTGGGGCCGCTCCCGCAGTTTGCCGATGCCGCCCTTGACCGTCGCCTTGACCGCCGTGAGCACGGCGGCGAGCGCCGGATCGGTGTGCCGGTGCTCGGCCATCACGGCGAGGAACTCCGCCTCGGCCAGACCCGACGGCACCCCGAGATCGGCCATCGTGTCCTTGTACGCCTCGCTCAGACGCTTGTACCAGGGGTCGAGGTAGGGACCGCTCTCGGTACGGATCCACGCCTCGAGGGGGGCGATGGTGACGGGCAGGCGGTAGGTGTCCACGAGTTCACGGGCGTAGGCGACGGTCGGGGTCGCGTACCAGGCCGGTCCCGCGGGGCGCACGCCGTCGGGCGTGAACGGGTTCGGCAGCCGCGGGTCGATCTCGATTCCGGACAGGTCGACGAGCCAGGAGCCGGGTACGGACTTGTCGAACGCCGGGGCGCGGACGTGGACGGCCTCGCCCAGGCCGACGACGAGCCGGTTGGCCGCCGCCAGGAACGCCGTGTTGACGTCGATGCCGACCGCGTACCCCTTCGCGCACTCGGCGTCCGTGAGCAGTTCGGGGTCGCGCGTCCACTCGAACGCCTCCTCGTCGAGCACCTCGTCGGGAGTGCGCCGGTGGCCCCGCGGGTACAGGGAGGCGACGACAGGGTGCTCGTCGGGCGCCTCGGGCGGCGCCGGGTCCACGGCTTCGGTGAGCGCCCCGGGCACCGGGCCCGACGTCCACGAGCCGGTGCCGGCGTCCTGCACCGCACGGGTCGGCGGCCGCAGCGCGGTCATGAGTTCCAGTCCGGACACGGCCGCCGACCCGCGCGGGGTCAGGACACGGGCGGCGTACGTGCCGAGGACGCGGGCCAGTTCCGGCGGCGGGAGGGTGCCGGCGTCGCCCCACGTGCGGGAGTCCAGCGCGCCCCACGGCAGGACGGCGAGCTGCACGCAGCTGCGCCGGCCGGACTGCGCTGGACGGTAGATGCGCGGCCAGGGACCGAAGCCGCGCTTCGTCAGGCGCCACTTGGCGCGGGCCAGAGCGCGGACCACCGGGTGGTCGTCGGGCAGCCGCAGCGCCCGGCGGTCCTCCAGCACGGCAGGAAGCCCGAGCCGCACGGCGGCGGCCTCGGTGAGCACGATCAGCGGGTCGGCGTCCTTGCCGTTGCGGTGGAGCCGGGGAGCGCCGAGCCGTGTCTCGCCGAGCGTCCACTCGACGAGGGCGGGCACGTCATCGGCGGGGCAGTCGAGGATCAGGCCGCCGACGCAGTGGGCGCGGCCGTCACCGTCGAGCACGGCGAGCGGCCCGTCGGCGAACCGGGGGTCGGCGGCGACGGCCGCGCCGGACGGCTCGCCGTCCCGCGTCCGCGCGCCCTGGGCACGGACGCGGGCGGGGCGAACGCCGGGGGGCGGGGCGACGGTGGCGGACCCCTTGTGGACGCCGTCGGCAGCGGAACCGGGCAGCCGGCCGCCACGGCCCCCGGCGGGACCGCGCACCGGCCGGGGCTCGGGCACGGTCCGCCCTGTGGCCGGTGGTGCGAAGGCGGGGCCGGGCTCGGGCTCGGGCGGCGTGGGAGCCGGCACGGCAGCTGCTGCCGGCGCGGTCCGGTCCGGTGCCGGCCGTGGCGCGGGCGCTTCGGCAGGGGACGCGCTCGGGTCACGCCCGGGCGGTGGAGTCGTTCCCCGGTCGCGACCGCCGGCCGCCCCGGGCGCGGCGCCGGTGTCTGCGGCGGGGTCGAGGGCGGCGACGTGGCCGGGCGCGGACTGGTCCGTGGCCGGTGGGGCTTCCGGCGCGCGGCGGGGCGGGTGTTGGGCGGCGAGGCCCTCCAGGAGGCGTGCGTAGGCCGCGCGCTTCGGCGGCCGCGGCTCGGTACGGCCCGCTTCCCAGCTCGTCACGGTCTCCCGCCGCACCTTGAGCGCTCGGGCGACCTGCTCCTGGCTGACACCCGCGGCCTCGCGCAGACGCTTGCGCTCCGCCGGTGCGGGCAGCGTGTCCTGTGTCGCCGCCTGTTCCAGCAGCGCGTCCACAGCGGCGAACAACTCCGCCTGCTCGTCGGCCACGCGGATCACCTCCGGCACCCACCCTAGTCCCGATCGCACCCCGGATCGCACACCGAACACACCGCGCCCCGCGAGGCGGTGCGCACGGGCGGCTACAGACACCGCCGTCCACGCGGCCCTGGCCGGCATGGTCTTCGCTCGCTGAGGCCCCCGGTCATGCCCCCGCGCGCCCCGCGTCCGGGTGCCGGACGGCGTCCGCATCAGTCGGCCCGAACACGTCAGACGGTCGCGCCCCGCGCGTGCTCCGCGGCCGCGAGGGCGAGGGCTCGAACGACCGGGTGCGGGCGCGTTCCGTCGCCCGCGAGCTCGGGCTGGAAGAGCGTGGCGAGGAAGAAGGGGTGGCCCGGCAGTTCCGCGATGCGGACGTCGCCGGTCTCGTCCCGTCCGCTGAAGCGCAGGCCGTGGTCGCGCAGCACATCGAGATACGCCGGGCTCATGCCGTACGAGCAGTGGTAGCGCTCCACGGTCCGCTCGGCGCCGAGAACCCGTGCGGCCAGCGAGCCGCGCTCCACCTCGACCGCGCCCTCGTGTCCGACCAGCGAGCAGGCGAGCGGGACGATCAACGGGTCCTCGGCGCCGGGGCGGTTCTCTGCGTGGGCGGCTTCCCCCAGGGAGCACACGGAGCGGGCGTACTCGAGGACCGCGTGCTGGAACCCCCCGCACGTCCCCAGGAACGGGATGCCCCGCTCCCTCGCGGTGCGCACCGCGGCGATCGCACCCGCCTCGCTGGCGTACGGGCTGCCGGGGACGAGCCAGACGGCGTCGAACTCATCGAGGGTGCCGGGTTGTTCGGCGTCCGGGGTGGGGATCCAGTAGGCGTCCAGGACGAGTTGGTCCCGTGCGGCGAGCGCCTGCAGCAGCGCCGGGACACGGGCATGGGCGCGGACGCCGGGTGAGCGGTCGCCGACGAGGGCGAGACGGGCCGACGAGGTGCGGTGTGCAGCGGACATGCGGACATCCTGGCCTGCCCGGTGCGTTCAGCGCCAACGATGATTCATGACCTGTGCATCAGCGATACTGATGGACCATGGACCCGCATCTGCTGCGCACCTTCGTCACCGTGGCCGGTCTCGGCTCGTTCTCGGCCGCCGCGCGCGAACTGGGCTACACCCAGTCCGCGGTGTCGCAGCACATCGCCGCCCTGGAGCACGACCTGGGTGCACCGCTGCTGTTGCGCCGGCCCGTCGTCCCCACCGATGCCGGGACACGTCTGCTGGAGCACGCGGAGCCGCTGCTGCTGCGGCTCGACGCCGCACGCGCCGACATCGCCCGGCTGCTGTCGGCGCCGGCCGGCCGGCTCACGCTCGGAGTCACGCCACTGGCCATGTCGTCCCGCCTGAGCCGCGCGCTCGCCGAAGTGCGGTGCGAGCAGCCGGGGCTGGAGGTCGCCGTGCGGGTCACCGGTCACTCCGCGGCCGTACGGGGCGCCGCCGCCGGAGAACTGGACCTCGCGCTGGTCGACGGCATGGCGGCGCCGAGCGATCCCCTGTACCTCCCGGAGGCGGGACCGCTCGTGGCCACGGGTGTGGCCGAGGAGCCGTCGGCCGTCGCGCTGCCGGCCGGGCATCCGCTGGCCGGCCGTGACGGCGTCCGGCTCGTCGACCTCGGCGACGCCCGGTGGATCGACGCCCCGGGGACAGCCGCGGGGCTCGACCGGTTGAGGACCCTGTGCGGCTACGACGGGTTCCCCGTGTCTCTGCGGTACGAAGGGACGGACGTACGCGGGCTGATCGCTCTGGTCGCCGCCGGGCACGGCCTCGCGCTCCTGCCGCGCTCCGCGCTGGAAGGGGCGTGCGGCGTGGTGGGAACCGCGGTGACGGAGCCGCGTACGGTGCACCGGATCGAGGCGCTCCACGGCGGGACGGGGATCGGGCCGGCGGCTCTTCTGGCAGCCCGGCTCGCGTCCGTGCCGGGCGGGGCGGCGGACGCCGTCAGAGCCTGATGCGGGCGACGACGGGCAGGTGGTCGCTGCCGGTCGCGGGCAGCGACCTGACGTCGACGACGGTCGCGGACCGGGCCATGATCTGGTCGATCCTGGCCACCGGGAACGCCGCCGGCCAGCTGAACGCCATGCCCGGCCCCGCCACACGCAGCCGGGAAAGCAGCGGATCGAGGCCGCGGTCGTCGACGGTGGAGTTGAGGTCGCCGAGCAGGATCACGCGGTCCACCTCCTCGCGGGCGATGGCCTTCGCCAGCAGGGCCGCGCTCTCGTCCCGCCGGGCGGAGCCCAACCCGTGCGGCACGCCGAGGCGCACCGAGGGCAGGTGGGCCACATAGACGGCGACATCGCCCCCTGGGGTCCGCACGGTGGCGCGCATCCCTCTGTTCCAGTCCGGCCCGAGACCACGGGGCCTGATGTCCACCGGCCGTACGTCGTCAAGGGGATGGGCGGACCACAGGCCCACGCTGCCGACCACCGCGCGGTGGGGACAGCGCCCGCCGAGCGCCTTGGCGTACACGGGCAGCGCCTCGGGGGTCACCTCCTCCAGGGCGACGACATCGGGCCGTTCCCGCAGCAGGGCCCGCGCGGTGCCTGCCGGGTCGGCGTTCACGTCGCTGACGTTGTGCTGCACCGCGACGATGTCGTGGGGCTCGTCACCGGCGGGCAGCAGCAACGGACCGAAGCAGCCGAGCCACGCGGCCGCGGGCAGCAGGAGGGCGACGAGCGCGGTGACCGACCTGCGCAGCACAGCGGGGACGAGCAGCACCGGCACGGCGAGGCCCAGCCAGGGCAGGAAGGTCTCCAGCAGACTGCCGAACCGGACGGCGGTGTTCGGTACGGCCCGGTGGAAGGTGAGCAGAAACGCCGTGAGGACGGCGCACGCGGCCACCGCACGGCCACGCCGCAGGGCCGGGCCGGGGGCGTCCGAGCGCCGTCTTGCGTCGCGGCCGAGCGGCCGGATGCGTCGCAGCGGATGCCGTGCCGGGCGCGGCTCAGTCATCGAAGGCCTCGACGGTGACAAGCGCCGTGCTCTCGCTCTCGTAGCGCACGGTCAGCCGGACGACGTCCGCGCCGGCGGGGGCGGCGGTGCCGGTACCGGTGGCCGATGCGGCGGGGACGGCGGGGCCGGCATCGGTGGCCGATGCGGCGGGGACGGCGGTCGTGGCGGAAGGCGTGGGGGTGCCGGCCGTGGCGGAGCCGGTGGGTTCGGCGAACGGCCCCGCCGAGTCGTCGCTCCCGCCGATCTCGATGCAGACGTCCTCGGCGCAGTGCTCCTCCGGCCGGACATTCGGGTACGCCGACGCCAGCCACTCGTCCACGTCCTCGCGCGGCATCCGGAACGTTCCCCGGACCACGTCATCCATCCAGTCGTCGATGCTGCAGTCCTCGTCGGTGGTCTTCTCCGGGAACGTGCCGTGGGCGAACTCCATCGCCGCCGAACAGCTGATCGTGGAATGCGTACCGAAGGGATCGTCGCTGACCACGACCGAGACCATCACCCACGCGAACCACCCGACCACCAGGCCTCCCACGGCACCGGTCAAGGCGACCACCGCCCACAGCAGCCGGCGCGCCCACCCGCCCCGCCGACCGTCCGGCGGACGCCCGTCCGCGTTCCGCGCCGTCGTCCCCGCGGCCGTGCCGGCGGTCTCCGTCTCGCCCACGACACCCCCTGTCCCCGTGTTCGCCGGGAGCCCACTCGGCCTCCCCCGTGCCCATGATCCTGCCAGGCCGCTGAGACAAGGGACTTGTCAGTGGTGGCCGATAGCGTCGAAGCGTCGCCGTCGACGAGGAGAGGGTTCGCATGGAGTTCCGGATCGCACGCAGTGAGCTGGCCGAAGCGGTCGCGTGGGCGGCCCGTGTGCTGCCCGCCCGCTCGCCGGTCCCCGTGCTCGGTGGCCTCCTCCTGGACGCGGGCTCCGGGATGCTGCGCGTCTCGGGGCTGGACTACGAGGCGTCCGCGCGCATCGAGGTCGAGGCGGACGTGGTGCGCCCGGGACGGGTGCTGGTCATGGGGCGCAGGCTGGTCGACATCTGCAAGGTGCTTCCCGCCGGCACGGTGGAGTGCTCGGCCGACGGGTCGCGGTTCTCGGTGGTGAGCGACGGTGCGCGGTTCGGGCTGTCGGTGCTGCCGTCCGACGACTACCCGGCCCTTCCCGCGCTGCCGGAGTTCCGCGGGGTGGTGGACGCCGAGGTGTTCGCCTCGGCGGTCGGTCATGTGGCGGTCGCCGCGGGGCGTGACGACACGCTGCCGGTGCTCACGGGCATCCGGGTGGCCTTCGACGGCGAGAGGATGACGCTGTCGGCGACCGACCGCTACCGGTACGCGGTGCGTACGCTCGGCTGGAAGCCGCAGGCGCGGGACGCGTCCGGTGAAGCCGTCGTCTCGGCGCGCCGGCTCACCGACATCGCGCGCTCCCTGGCCCGCTCGGGAATGGTCAGGATCGCTCTCGACACGGGCTCGATCGGCTTCGAGAACGGCGGCATGCGGATCACGACCCGCCTGCTTGAGGGACAACTGCCGCGTCACGACAAGCTGTTCGCGCTCACACCGACCGCCGTCGCCGTCACCGGCCGCGAGCCGCTGCTGGAGGCGGTGAGGCGGGTGGCCGTCGTCGCAGAGGGGGACAGTCCGCTGCAGCTCGACTTCTCGGACGGCTCGGTGTGTCTGCGCGCGGGGTACGAGGACGACGTGGCCTCGCAGCGGCTGCCGTCGGCGCTGGAGGGCACACCGGAGACGACGGTCGCCTTCAACCCGTCGTATCTCGTGGACGCGCTGTCGTCCTTCGACGCGCCCGTGGTCCGTTTCGATCTGCTCGGTCCGGGACAGAGGGCCCTGCTGACGGGCCTGGCGTCGGCCGACGACAGGGACCCGGAGCCGATGCACCGTCATCTGCTGATGTCGGTGAAGCCGCTGGTGTGACACCGGCAGCCGGGTGCCCGGACGGGCGTGCGTGCGGTGCGGCGATTCCGGTTCGTGGCTCTCTGACGGGTCGAGGGGATCAGGGGCAGGAGACCGGAGTCGGCCACCGCCGGGCCGGCCCGCCCGCCGCGATGCCCGTGCGGTTCATATAGGGGAACCCCAGGCCTGCCACGGCACCGGTCAAGGCTTGTCCAAGCAGGCACAAAGAACTCCGGGCAACGAACATCTGACCGGTCAGGCGCTCTACGTTCACCTGTGTGACACTCATTCGACAGACCGACAAGCCGGTGGGCGAGAGCCGCCGGACCCTGCTGCGCGCGGCCGTCGCCGGTGGGGCGCTCGCCACCGGCGGCCTGCTCCTCGGAGCCGCACCGGCGTCCGCGGCGCACCGCACCGCGCCGCCGCGCCCGCGGCCCACGACGCCGTCCGCCGCGCTGCGCGAACTGGCTGCCGGCAACCGCCGTTGGCGGACCTTCCACCAGCAGCACCCGCACGAGAGCGGGGCCGTGCGCGAGGCCCTGGTCGGCGGGCAGCACCCGTTCGCCGTGATCCTGGGCTGCATCGACTCGCGGGTGCCTCCTGAGCTGATATTCGACCAGGGTCTCGGCGACCTGATGACGGTGCGCGCCGCGGGCGAGGTGCTGGACGAGGCCGTGCTCGGCAGCGTGGCGTACGGCGTCCTGGAACTCGGCACACCGCTGGTCATGGTGCTCGGGCACCAGGCGTGCGGAGCGGTGAGCGCGGCGGTGCGGGCCGAGGAGACCGGCGAGGAACTGCCCGCCCACATCCAGTACATAGCCGATCGCATACGCCCGGCCATCGACCACAGTCAGCAGGGCGAGGCGCGGATCGACTCCACGATCGACCGCAATGTCGCCATGGTCACCCGCCGGCTCGCCGAGGAGCCCGACCTCGCCGCCCGGATCGCCACCGGTGCCCTGGCGGTCGTCGGCGCGCGCTACGAGCTGACCTCACAGCGGGTGCACACTCTCACCTGACGCGCCGCCCGGCGGGGCGGTCGTATGCCGCGGCCCGTCAGTCGCGCCGCCGCGCGATGACGAGCCGGGCTCGCGGCGCGCCGCCGGGCAGCCGCCCCAGGCCGGCGAGCGGGATCAACCGGACCTCGAACCCGGCCCGTTGGAGGTCGGCGAGCACGCCGCCCAGAGGGAAGGTGCGGTAGTACATGACGAACTGCGGCCGCCACAGGGCGTTGCGTACCCGCATGACGAGGTCGAAGGCGAGCAGCGCCCAGTAGAGCCGTGTCCGGGGGCCGGGCGGTGCGAGCACCGGGAAGGCGAAGAGCCCGCCCGGCCGCAGGGCGGCGTGGGCCCCGGCGAAGAGCAGGGGCCGTTCCTCGGGCAGGAAGTGGCCGAAGGCACCGAAACTGACGGCCAGGTCGAAGTCCCCCTCGAAGGGCAGGGACCGCGCGTCCGCCCGCACCCAGGAGACGGCCGGCGGGCCGCTCGTGGCCGTCACGGCCCGGGCGGCGGCGAGCATGCCGGCGCTGAAGTCGACCCCGGTGACGCGGTCGGTGCACAGCTCGCGCAGCATCCCGGTCCCCGCGCCGGTGCCGCAGCAGATGTCGAGGCCGGCGGCGAACGGGCCGAGCGGCCGCAGGGCCCGCGCGACGGAGTCGAGGACCGGGTCCGGAGTCCGGAAGGGCGTCAGGTCGAACTTCGGCGCGAGCAGGTCGTAGCCCCGCTGGGTCGAGGACAGTGCCTGGACGGCCAGTTCCCTCAGGGTGGGCCCGTGTGCGGTGAACATCGCTGATCAGCCTAGCTGCCGGGACCGCTCGGGTCACGGGGCTGTCCGGCGCCGCCCGGGACCTCATCACGTCCGATTGACGATAAGGAGTCGACCAACTATCGTCATAGTGACGAAAAGAGGGGATTCTCTTGGCAGACATCACCGCACGCCTCGGTTGGCGCCACCTGCGCGCCGCACCCACCGCCCACATCCGGCACAACAGGCGCGGCCGACTCGCCCATGACGGGCCCGGACTGAGCTTCTGGTTCCGGGCGTTGACCGCCGCGTTGTCCGAAGTGCCCGTCGACGACCGCGAACTGGCGATGTCCTTCCACGCGCGCACCGCGGACTTCCAGGACGTGGGCGTCCAGGCCACGGTGACGTACCGGATCCACGACCCCGCCACGGCCGCCGCCCGCCTCGACTTCTCCATCGACCCCGACACCGGCGCCTGGCGCGGCACACCGCTCGAGCAGATAGCGAACCTGCTCACCGAGACCGCGCAGCAGCACGCGCTGGACGTGCTGGCCCGCACCTCACTGGCGTCCGCGCTCGCGGACGGTGTCGCCTCGGTACGCGAGCGCGTCGGCGCGGGGTTCGCCGATGAGCCCCGGCTGCCCGCGACCGGCATCGAGGTCGTCGCGGTCCGCGTCGTCGCGATCAGGCCCGAGCCCGAGGTCGAGCGCGCGCTGCGCACGCCCGCCCGCGAACAGATCCAGCAGGAGGCGGACCGTGCGACGTACGAACGCCGGGCCGTGGCCGTGGAGCGCGAGCGCGCCATCGCCGAGAACGAACTGGCGAGCCGGATCGAACTGGCCCGCCGCGAGGAGCAGTTGGTCGAGCAGAACGGCGCGAACGCACGACGTCAGGCGGAGGAGAGCGCGGCCGCCGACGCCGTGAAGGCGGACGCCGAGGCGTCCCGCACCGTCCGGCTCGCACGGGCGGAGGCCGAAGCGGCGCAGCGGGTGGGCGCGGCGCGCGCCGAAGCCCAGGCGGCATGGCTGCGGGTGCACGCTGATGTCGATCCGGCGACGCTGCACGCGCTGGCCGTGACGCGCCTCGCCGAGAACCTGCCGCGTATCGACAGCCTCACCCTTTCCCCCGACGTGCTCACCTCCGCGCTCGCCAGGCTCGCCGGGACGCCGGGGGGCGGCGGTACGGCGGCCGGGGCGTGAGCCTCGCCCCACGCGCCGTGCTCGTCCACCGCGCCACCGAGTACGAGGAACTGCTCGCCCGGCACGGCACGCACGGCCAGGCGGACTTCTTCCTCTCCTCGCGGGGCCGCAGCATCCGGGAGGTGGCCGAACGGCACCGGCGTACGCTGCGGGCGCTGGCGGACGTCGCGGGCGCGGTGCCGCTCTCGTGGCGCCGCGCCCGCGTCGAGCGGTCGGACCTGGATCGCTTCCTGTTCGCCCCCGAGGACGTAGTCGTCGTCGTGGGCCAGGACGGGCTGGTCGCCAACACGGCGAAGTACCTGGCCGGTCAGCCCGTCATCGGCATCGACACCGAACCGGGACGCAACCCGGGCGTCCTGGTGCGCCACCGGGCATCGGACACCGGCCGGCTGCTGCGCTCCGCGGTCCTGCCGGGCCGCCGGACGGACGACCTGACGATGGTGGAGGCCGTCGCCGACGACACACAGCGCCTGGTGGCACTCAACGAGATCTACCTCGGGCGGCCCGGCCATCAGACGGCCCGCTACCGGCTCGGCCCGGACGGCGACCTGTCGGGTGCCGAGGCCCAGGCGTCGTCGGGAGTGCTCGTGGGTACCGGCACGGGTGCCACGGGGTGGTTGCGCTCGGTGTGGCAGGAACGGGGCGGCACACTCGCGCTCCCGTCGCCGACGGACCGCCGGCTGATCTGGTTCGTCCGTGAGGCCTGGCCGTCACCGGCCACCGGCACAGAGCGGGTCGCCGGGGCGCTGAGCAGTGCGGAACGGCTGCGGATCACGGTGGAGTCGGACCGGCTGGTCGTGTTCGGCGACGGCATGGAGGCCGACGCCCTGGAGGTGACCTGGGGACAGTCCGTCCACCTGGGCGTCAGCGACACCGCGTTGCGTCTGCTGGACTGAGGCCGGCCCGCACGGTCGGGACCCGGCCATTGAACGGGCCCTTCCGGAGCCGTTCAATGGCCGGTCCTCGACTGGTGGCCCCTGTTGGCGGTTTGTACCCTTCGACCACTCCCGGTCCGCACCGACCGCGCAGCGCCGACACACATCTGTCATGTGCATGACTTTTCAACCTTCGGCGGTCACACCGCCGCAGGCGGGCGTACGGGAGTGCCTGGCCAGGAACGTGTGCAGGTCGGCGGCGGCCCGCCCGGCGTCGAGC